>NZ_JBVVPQ010000025.1:0-106724 GCF_055811695.1 Bradyrhizobium sp. MI1.3
TTTTGCGATGGCGGAGCTCGACCGCCGGTCCAAGCCATGATCGCCTTCATCGACGATCATCGTGGGGCGCATGGGGTGGGGGGGGGGGGGGGGGGGGGGGGGGGGGGGGGGGGCCCCCCCCCCCCCCCCCCCCCCGCGGGCGCCCCCCACCCCCCCCACCCCGGCAGGTGTGGTTACGGGGACTCGGAGTTGCCACTTCGCGCCACAACCTCTCCCTGGGGTAATGGGTCCTGGCTTTCGCCAGGACGACACCGAGGATGGATGCGCGCGATCAACAACAACGAACATTCAACACAAGGAAACACCATGGACATCGGATTCATCGGCCTCGGAAACATGGGTTTCCCGATGGCGCGACGGCTGATCGAAGCCGGCAACCGGCTCGTCGTGTTCGACACGCGCCGGGAGGCCGTCGACAAGCTGGTGGCGCGCGGCGCCACTGCGGCGACGTCGCCGAAGGAGGTCGCTGACCAGGTCGAGACGGTCATGGCGAGCCTGCCTTCGCTGCAGGCGTCGCTCGCGGTTGCGACGGGGCCGAACGGCGTGATCGAGGGGAGCCGCGTCAAACGCTTCATCGATCTCTCCACCGTCGGCTCGGCGATGGCGGTGAAGATTCACGGCCTGCTCGCCGAGCATGACATCGTGCAGATCGACTGCCCCGTCTCCGGCGGCGTCGGCGGCGCCGAGAAAGGCACGCTCGCAGTGATGGTCTCGGGGCCGAAGACCGAGTTCGAGCTGCTCAAGCCCGCGCTCGACATCATCGGAAAGGTGTTCTTCATCGGCGAGAAGCCCGGCGCGGCGCAGACCATGAAGCTCGCCAACAACTTCTTGTCCGCCACCGCGATCGTGGCGACCTCGGAAGCGGTGGTGATGGGCGTCAAGGCAGGGCTCGATCCTGCCGTGATGATCGACGTCATCAATGCCGGCTCCGGCATGAACACCGCGAGCCGCGACAAGTTTCCGCGCGCTGTGCTGCCGCGCAGCTTCGACTTCGGCTTCGCCACGGGACTGATGGTGAAGGACGTGCGGCTGGCGCTGGAGGAGATGAAGCAGCTCGGCCTGTCGATGGAGGTCGCGGATGCGGTCGGCCGCTTGTGGGAGACGGTCATCAGCGCGGAAGGCGCCGAGTCCGATTTCACCGCGGCGATCAAGCCGATCGAGAAGAAGGCGGGCGTCGTGGTTGGCGGCAGGCCACCCAGCTAGCGCCAACACGAGAACGCAGCGCCGACGACCGGCGCTGCGCTGTCCTCCTTGGATCGATCTGCTACGTGCGGCGTCTGCCAAGGTCCGGAAGGTCGATCGGCTGCTCCAGTTGCAGGGAGGCCGAGCCCCCGCTGCATTTGATGTACTTCTCGTCGCACCTGCGCATGCACCGTCTCTCGCTCGAGCATTTCGCAGAGGTGTTGTTGCAGCTGACCCACGTGATGTCGCACCGCGTGACCCGGGCCGACGCGACGGCGGAAAGTCCGAGCAGGAAGGCCACGCTGCAAGCTACGAAAAGCATGCGAAGCAGGCCAGCGCCGGCGAGTGAACCGTTCATTCCAATCTCCTGTGTTGGCCGGGCACGTCTGCGCCTGCGGCCGAGTGTTTGACGAAGACGCAGTTCAAGCCTTGGCGAGATAGGGGATCGTGCCGGCCAAGTCCGTATCGTCGATCAACTGGAAGCGGCTCTCGCTGCCGCCCCTGCGCGCTGCCGCGAAGCGGCCGTAGGCGGGATCAGCGACGAAGGACTCCGCTGCCTTCGCGGTTGGAAACGACATGATCGCGATCAGCGATGTGTCGAGAGGGGCACCTTCAAGGGTTTTCACATTGCCGCTGCGGGAAAGATACTTGCCGCCATGCTTGTGCACCAACTCGTGGACGGACGCTGCGTAGTCCGGCACCCACTTTCCGTCAGTCACTTTGATGTCCGCGATCAGATACGCTGTCATGTCGTGTCTCCTGGCTCGAGTTCAGCTCCGCGTTGATACAGGCGGGCATCATTTGGGTGCCAGAACACGGCGCGGGCTCGCCAGTACGGGAACTGTAGCGGGGCGATACAAATACTGAATTGCGCCGCCCTGGATCAGCTCGCCAGCTTGCGTTCCTTGGCGAACGGGCTGAGGCCCAGCCAGCTTTGCATGGCCGCGGCAAGCTGCCGGTCGCCGGTGAGCAGCATCCGCCGGCTTGCGACGGCCGCGCGCACGGTATCGAGTCCCATCCAGATCGCCGTCATGGTGCGCAGATCAACCGACACGTAAAGGTCGACGTCGAAACCGGGATCAATCGAGCAGAGGTCGACGCCGTCGTCGGGATCGACGATCAGCCACCACAATCGCTGCGTCGAAGGTAATTCCGGATAGGCGAACTGCAGCACGGTGCGACTGGTCGGCATCGGGGTCGTGTTCAGATTCCGCCGCATGTCCCACATCAACAGCTGGACATCGAGATGCTGAAGCGACAGATGCGACTCGATGCGGCGCTGGCCCCAGATGCCGAACGCCTCGACGATGGGGCCGAGTTCGCGTCCGGCGGCGGTCAGCTGATACTCGATCACGCCGCGCTCGGAAGTCGACGGCTGGCGGATCACGATGCCTGCAGCTTCGAGTTCCTTCAGGCGCTGGGAAAGCAGCGCAGGCGACATGCGGGGAACGCCGCGGCGCAACTCGTTGAACCGGGTCGAGCCGGCGACGAGTTCACGTAGCAGTACGACGGTCCAGCGCGTGCATAATATCTCGGCCGCCATCGCGACCGGACAGAACTGCCTGTAGCTGCCGATGGTCATGCGGGCCTCCGTGACAAGCGAAGGCGCAAGCTTAGGGCCGCGGCGCGCGGCTTCCTAGTTCAGTTTCTGTATCAGCAGCGATTCATTCTCTGAACTGGCCGCGGACCGTGGTGAGCGTCTATTCGACCGGCATTGCAAGCCGGCCGCCGCAATCACGGCCCGCCGGACACAGGAGATTACCATGAAGAAATACGATTCAGCGGCTTCCAGATTGCTCGTTTCGGTTCGCAGCGCCGCGATTTGCACCCTCGGCCTGGGCGTCGGCGTCATGCCGGCATCCGCAGCCAATCTAACGAGGAGCATCGAGGTCAGCAGTGCTGCGGCCGAGGTGTGGTCCGTCATCGGGCCGTTCTGCGCGATCAAGGATTGGCTGCCGCCGGTGGGGCAGTGCATTGCGGACGGCAAGTCGCCGCCAACCCGGACGCTCGTCACCAGGGACGGCAAGGCTTCGTTCGTGGAGACGCAGACTGCGCGGAACGACAAGGACTTCAGCTATTCCTACGCGTTCCTGTCGAGCCCATTGCCGGTGAGCCAGTACAAGTCGACCATCAAGGTCACGGCAAAGGGTGAAGGCGCGTCGGTGGTGACATGGACCGGCATCTACACGCCCGACCCGGGGCGGGAGAAGGAAGCGGTCGATGCCCTCGGCGGCGTCTATGATTCCGGCCTCGCCGCGATCAGGGACCGGTTCAAGAAGTAGGGGTCAATGCAGCGATGGGCGCAGCGCTAGCTGCGCTCGTCGTGGACGATCACAGCCTCACAGCCACGGCGCCGGCGTATCCATCGCGATCAGTTGCTCGACCTCGATGCGCGGACGCACGACCGCGTACTGGTCGCCCTTCACCAGCACCTCGGGCACCAGCGGCCTCGTATTGTAGGTGCCGGCCTGCACCGCGCCATAGGCGCCGGCGGTCATGATGGCGATCAGGTCGCCGGGCTTTGGCGTCGGCAGCGTGCGGTCGAGCGCGAGGTAGTCGCCGGTCTCGCAGACCGGGCCGACGACGTCGGCCATGATGGTCGCGGCCCCCTTCGCAGGCTGCGTCACCGGCAGAATGTCGTGATGGGCCTCGTACAGCGTCGGACGGATCAGATCGTTCATGGCGGCGTCGATGATGACGAAATTCTTGCCGTCACCGTGCTTCACATAGATCACCTTGGCGACCAGAATGCCGGCATTGCCGACGATCATGCGCCCCGGCTCGAACATCAGCGTGCAGCCGAGATTGTGGCTGACGCGCTTGACCATGGCGGCATAGGCGTCGGGCGCCGGCGGCGCCTCGCGGTCCATGTAATAGGGAATGCCGAGGCCGCCGCCGAAATCCACATGCGAGATGTTGTGGCCGTCGGCGCGCAGCGTCTGCACGAATTCGGAGAGGATGCGGAACGCGATCTCCATCTTGGAGAGGTCAGTGATCTGGCTGCCGATATGCACGTCGGTGCCTGTGACCTCGATGCCCGGCAGCTTCGCGGCGCGGGCATAGACCTCGCGGGCATGCGTAATCGGGATGCCGAACTTGTTCTCGGACTTGCCGGTCGAGATCTTTGCATGCGTGCCGGCATCGACATCAGGATTGACACGGATCGAGATCCGCGCGGTTTTGCCCGTCTCGGTCGCAAGGCGCGACAGCAGCTCGAGCTCGGGTTCGGATTCGACGTTGAGGCAGAGGATGTCGGCGGCCAGCGCCGCTCGCAGCTCGGCTTCCGCCTTGCCGACGCCCGAGAACAATATCTTGCTGGCGGGAATGCCGGCGGCCAGTGCGCGCTTCAATTCGCCGCCGGAGACCACGTCGGCGCCGGCCCCCAGCTTGGCCAGCGTGCGCAGTACCGACTGGTTGGAATTCGCCTTCATGGCGTAGCAGACCAGCACCTTCTCGCCGGCGAAAGCGTCGGTGAAAACGCGATAGTGCCGCTCGAGCGTCGCGGTCGAATAGCAATAGAACGGCGTGCCGACGGTTGCGGCCAGCTCGGACAGATTCACCGCCTCGGCGTGCAGCACGCCGTTGCGATAGTCAAAATGGTTCATGGCGTTGGCTCAGTTGCCCCAGCCTATCGGCTGGGTCTTTCGTCCAGCAGCGGGTCGAGGATGAACGGTCTCTTTTTGCCCTTGGTCGCCGCCGGTGCGGCGTCCGCGCCATAGGTGGGATTGAACACGCTCGGCGTCCTCTCGGCTTCGGTCTCGGTGTCGGTCGGTGGCGCGATGTTCGCCGTGGACGCGCTGGAGGCGGTCGGCGGCAGATCCAGCGGGCCCTTGCGGCCACAGCCGGCAAGCGCGAGCGCCGTCAGGCTCAAGACAATGATGGCCCACCCCGAGCCGGCCGGGCGAAACTTTGACGTCACGACGAAATCCCCACTACGCGCGGCGCACCATACAGAGATTGGCGCGCTCTGGCGAGACCCGGATGATCATGAAACATAAGCGAAATTTTGCCCCTCAGCCCAATTTTCGCTCTTTTTCCAGCCGCCTCAGCCAGGCCTTGGCCTGCGATGCCACGTTCTTCGGTGCGGTGCCGCCGAAGCTGGTCCGGCTCTTCACCGACGATTCGACCGAGAGCACGCCGAGCACGTCTTTCGTGATCTTCGCTTCGATTGCCTGCATCTCCTTGAGCGGGAGCTCGTGCAGCGCCACGCCGCCCTCGGCGGCTTTCGCGACGATGCGGCCGGTGACGTGGTGGGCCTCGCGGAACGGCATCTTCAGCGTCCGCACCAGCCAGTCGGCAAGATCGGTCGCGGTGGCGTAGCCCTCGCCTGCAGCAAGCTTCATCTTCGCTTCATCAGGCACGAGATCCCGGACCATGCCGGTCATGGCGCGGATCGCGAGCGACAGCGCGGCGAAGCCTTCCATGGCGCCCTGCTTGTCCTCCTGCATGTCCTTTTGATAGGCGAGCGGCAGGCCTTTCATCACGATCAGCAACCCATTGAGCGCGCCGATCACGCGGCCGGTCTTGGCGCGCACCAGCTCGGCGGCGTCAGGATTGCGCTTCTGCGGCATGATCGAGGATCCCGTGGTGAACTTGTCGCTGAGGCGGATCATGCCGACCAGCGGCGAGGTCCAGATCACGATCTCCTCGGCGAAGCGCGACATGTGCACGGCGCAGATCGAGGCCGCCGACAGCGTCTCCAGCACGAAGTCGCGATCGGAGACCGCATCGAGGGAGTTGGCCATCGGACGATCAAAACCGAGCGCCTTCGCCGTGGCGTGACGATCGATCGGGAACGAGGTACCGGCGAGCGCCGCAGCTCCGAGGGGGGATTCGTTCAGCCGCTTGCGCGCGTCCTGGAAACGGCCGCGATCGCGCGCGGCCATCTCGACATAGGCGAGCAGATGGTGGCCGAAGGTCACCGGCTGCGCGGTCTGCAGGTGCGTGAAGCCGGGCATGACCGTTCCGGCATGCTCCAGCGCGCGCTCGACCAGCGCCTGCTGGAACGCGGCGAGTGAGGCGTCGGTCTCATCGAGGACATCGCGGACATAGAGACGGAAATCGGTCGCGACCTGGTCGTTGCGCGAGCGCGCGGTGTGGAGGCGGCCGGCGGCGGGGCCGATCAGCTCGGACAGCCGGCTCTCCACATTCATGTGAATGTCCTCGAGCGCGCGCTTGAATTCGAAGCCGCCCTTGCCGATCTCTGACAAAATCGTGTCTAGACCCTTGCCGATATTTTTCGCATCAGAGGCCGTGATGATGCCCTGCGCGGCCAGCATCGCGGCGTGGGCCTTGGACGCGGCAATGTCCTGGGCAAAGAGGTGACGATCGACGTCGATGGAGACGTTGATCTCTTCCATGATCTCGTCGGGGCGTTCCGAGAACCGGCCGCCCCACATCTTGTTGCTCATGATCCCCTGCTCACGCCTTGCCTGTCGCCGCCGCACGTTTGCTGACGGCTGCCAGCCGTATTAAGAGGCCTCTGATAGCCATATCTGCGACCGGATGACAAACGATATGCTCGACCCCAACGACAGGCTCGACCAACGGACAGCACGGTCGGCCACGCGCCGGATCCCCGCCGTCATCGCCACCGTGGTGGTCGGGGGCCTGGCTGGCTTTGCCGCGCTGTACGGGCTGGGCCTGGGCCGGGCCCCATCCGGCGATCCCGCCTGCCGGGCAGCGGTGAACACCGCACAGAAGATCGCCCCGCTCGCCCATGGCGAGGTAGCGGCGCTGACCATGGCGACCGCACCGCTGAAGCTGCCGGACCTGGCCTTCGAGGACGCCGACGGCAAGCCAAAGAAGCTGTCGGATTTCCGCGGCAAGACGCTGCTGGTCAACCTCTGGGCCACCTGGTGCGTGCCATGTCGAAAAGAGATGCCGGCGCTGGACGAGCTCCAGGGCAAGCTGTCAGGCCCGAATTTCGAGGTGGTGGCGATCAATATCGATACCCGCGACCCCGAGAAGCCTAAGGCGTTCCTGAAAGAGGCCAATCTTATCAGGCTCGGCTATTTCAACGATCAGAAAGCCAAGGTTTTTCAGGATCTTAAGGCGATAGGCCGGGCCTTGGGCATGCCCACCTCGGTGCTGGTCGATCCCCAAGGCTGCGAGATCGCGACGATCGCGGGGCCGGCGGAATGGGCGAGCGAGGATGCGCTCAAGCTGATCCGGGCTGCGACGGGCAAAGCCGCCGCGTCGTTCTAAGCGATGATGTTTAGGCGGTGACGTTGATGTTGCCGCCGACGCCGGCGCCGACATTGGCGAGCGAGGGCTGTCCGGCGCCGAGCAGCGTCAGGACGGTGGATTTCTCCGCATCCGCGTTCTGCTTCATCAGCGTCGCCGAGATATTCGACTGCAGCGCACCTTGCTGAGAGGCCAGCATGCTGCTGACCATCGCCATCATGTCCATTACGCAAACCCTCGTACCGCGCGTAACCTAGAGGCGAGCGGTTAACGGGACATGAATTGTCACGAAGCGCTGTAGGGGGCTTTGTCCGTGTTCCGGACGCGGGCGGCACGAAGTGACGCACCGCAGAGCCGGGGCACGAGACCGCTTATCTCGTCGGAACCGGCTTGGCACCGCGATAGTCATAGAAACCGCGTTGGGTCTTGCGACCGAGCCAGCCCGCCTCGACGTATTTCACCAGCAACGGGCACGGGCGGTACTTGGAGTCGGCGAGGCCCTCATGCAGCACCTGCATGATCGACAGGCAGGTATCGAGACCGATGAAATCGGCGAGCTCCAGCGGGCCCATCGGATGGTGCGCCCCGAGCTTCATCGCCGCGTCGATCGCCTCCACGTTGCCCACGCCTTCGTACAGCGTGTAAATCGCCTCGTTGATCATCGGCAGCAGGATGCGGTTGACGATGAAGGCCGGGAAGTCCTCGGAGACCGCGACCTGTTTGCCGAGCTTGCCGACGAATTCCTTTGACGCCTCGAAGGTCTGGTCGTCGGTGGCGATGCCGCGGATCAGTTCCACCAGCTCCATCAACGGCACCGGATTCATGAAGTGAATGCCGATGAAGCGTTCGGGCCGGTCGGTGGCGGCGGCGAGCCGCGTGATCGAGATCGAGGAGGTATCGGAGGCAACGATCGCCTCCGGCTTCAACACGGCGCAGAGGTCGTGGAAAATCTTGCGCTTGACCTCTTCCTTCTCGACCGCGGTCTCGATCACGAGATCGCAGTCCGCGAGATCGTCCAGCTTCTCGCCGGCCACGATACGCGCCATCGCCTTGGCTTTGTCGTCCTCGCTGACGGCCTTCTTGGAGACCTGGCGCGTCAAATTGCCGTTGATCGTGGCCATGCCTGACTTGAGGCGGTCGGTCGAAATATCGTTGAGCACCACGTCGAAGCCGGCCAGCGCAGCGACATGCGCGATGCCATTGCCCATCTGCCCCGCGCCGATCACGCCGACCTTCTTGATTACTGCCGCCATAATGTCATCCACCGGAACGGCGCGCTATCAACCGCGCCTGCCTATCCCCCGAGCCGGGAGATCCGATTTAATCAGAACCCGGCCTCGAAACCTAGATTGGATCGCTTCGAAGGCGTGTCCCACGCCAAAGAAAACGCCTCAAAAAGCAACACCGGCCGGAGTTTATAGCTCCGGCCGGTGTTTTAGCGCGTTTTACTTGCCGAGCTTGCCGAGTTCGGCGGTCAGCTCCGGAACCGCCTGGTAGAGGTCGGCGACCAGGCCGTAATCGGCAACCTGGAAGATCGGCGCGTCCTCGTCCTTGTTGATCGCGACGATCACCTTGGAGTCCTTCATGCCGGCCAGATGCTGGATCGCGCCGGAAATGCCGACCGCGACATAGAGCTCGGGGGCCACGACCTTGCCGGTCTGGCCGACCTGCCAGTCGTTCGGCGCATAGCCCGCATCCACCGCGGCACGCGAAGCGCCGACACCGGCGCCGAGCTTGTCGGCGAGCGGCTCGATGTACTTTGCGAAGTTCTCGCGGCTCTGCATGGCGCGGCCACCGGAGACGATGATCTTGGCCGAGGTCAGCTCGGGACGGTCGCTCTTTGCGACTTCCTCGCCGACAAAGGACGACAGGCCCGGATCGGCCGCCGCCGCGACACTCTCGACCGACGCGCTGCCGCCTTCGCCCGCTGCGGCGAAGGTGGAGGTGCGCACAGTAATGACCTTCTTGGCGTCCTTCGACTTCACCGTCTGGATGGCGTTGCCGGCGTAGATCGGACGCTCATAGGTGTCGGGGGCGACCACCTTGGTGATCTCCGAGACCTGCATGACGTCGAGCAGGGCCGCGACGCGCGGCATCACGTTTTTGAAGCGCGAGGTCGCGGGCGCGACGATGGCGTCGTAGCCGGGAGCCAGCGAGACGATCAGCGCGGCCAGCGGCTCGGCCAGATCGTGCGCGTAAAGCGCGCCGTCGGCGAGCAGCACCTTCTTCACACCGGCAAGCTTTGCGGCCGCGTCCGCCGCGGCCTTCGCATTCTCGCCGGCCACCAGAACCTCGACATCCGCGCCGAGCGCGGCCGCTGCGGTCAGGGCCTTGTTGGTCGCATCCTTGAGCGACGCATTGTCGTGTTCGGCAATCAGAAGCGTCGTCATCAGAGCACCCCGGCTTCGTTCTTGAGTTTCGACACCAGCTCGGCGACGTCCTTGACCTTGACGCCCGCCTTGCGGCCCGCCGGCTCGGTCGTGTTGAGAACCTCTAGGCGCGCGGTGAGATCGACGCCGTAATCGGCGGCGGTCTTGTCCGCTATCGGCTTCTTTTTGGCCTTCATGATGTTGGGCAGCGAGGCGTAGCGCGGCTCGTTGAGACGGAGATCGGTGGTCACGATCGCCGGTCCCTTCAGCTTCACGGTCTGCAAGCCGCCGTCGACTTCGCGGGTGACCTTGAAGTCGCTTCCTTCAACCTCGAGCTTCGAGGCGAAGGTCGCCTGCGACCAGCCGAGCAGCGCGGCCAGCATCTGGCCGGTCTGATTGCTGTCGTCGTCAATCGCCTGCTTGCCGAGAATGATCAGGCCCGGCTGCTCTTCGTCCGCAATCTTCTTCAGGATCTTGGCGACGGCGAGCGGCTCGACCGCGCCCTCGGCCTTCACCAGGATGCCGCGATCGGCGCCCATGGCGAGACCGGTGCGGATCGTTTCCGACGCCTGCGCCGGTCCGATGGAGACCACCACGACTTCGGTCGCCTTGCCGGCTTCCTTCAGGCGCAGCGCTTCTTCGACCGCAATTTCGTCGAACGGGTTCATGGACATTTTGACGTTGGCGAGTTCAACACCCGATCCATCGCTCTTGACGCGGACCTTGACGTTGTAATCGACCACCCGCTTTACCGGCACCAAGACCTTCATCGATCCTCTTTCACTCAATCTGGGAGGGGGGTTATCAACTGGCGCGGAACCTAAAGGCCTGATCCGGCCCGGTCAACGCGCGAAGGGGTCTAATTTTGGCGCCCAGAAATGCGCGGCCCAATGGGTCAGCGGTTCTGGCCCGGAACCCAGAGCACGTCACCGGCGCCGTCATCGTTGGCGGCGCGGCTCGCCACGAACAGGAAGTCCGACAGGCGGTTCATATATTGGATGCCAGCGGCACCAACGGGCTCGTCCGGCCGGGCCGCCAGTTCCACCATCACACGTTCCGCCCTGCGGCAAATCGTACGGGCGACATGGAGGTAGGCGGCGGCTGGCGTGCCGCCCGGCAGCACGAAGGAGGTCAGGGGAGCCAGCTTGTCGTTGAGCGCGTCGATGTCGCGCTCAAGCCGCTCGACCTGGCTCGCCACCACCCGCAGCCGCTCCGCCTTGCCCTCGCGTTCGGGCACTGCGAGGTCCGCGCCGAGGTCGAACAGATCGTTCTGGATGCGGCCAAGCATCGCGTCGAGCTCGGGCGCATCCCTGGTGTGAAGCCGGACCACGCCGATCGCAGCATTGGTCTCGTCGACCGTGCCATAGGCCTCGATGCGCAGATCGCATTTCGGCCGGCGTTCGCCCGAGCCGAGCGCTGTCGTGCCGTCGTCACCGGTTTTCGTATAGATGCGGTTGAGCACGACCATGTTAACGCCCCATCGCCCACACGGCGACCATCGCGATGACGATCGCCACGAACTGAAGCAGCACGCGCCAGCGCATCAGCTTCTGCGAGGTGTTGGGCGAGCCGCCGCGCATCATGTTGATGAGACCGAGCAGCAGCACCAACGCCACGGCGCCGACTGCGATCGGCAGGATGAAAGTACTCAGGAGAGATGCCATTGAAGGGTAAATAACACCCTCCGCGCCGGTCCGCCATGGCGTTCCCGATCTGGCTTTTAAGCCAATAATATCAGAAGCTAGCTGGATGATTTCCGATTTGCGCGAATTGCCCATCCTCTTGACCTCTCCCCGCCCGCGGCGAGAGGTCGGAATGCGCTCCCCGCACGCGGGAAGAGGAAGCGGCAACAGCAGTGCAGGTGGCGCGTGAAGGCAATCCGCACCATCTACGTCGTCGTGATGGACGCGTTCTACACGTTCCTGGCCGACGATGGCTGGGCGATCGCGAGCCACATCGCGCTGTCGACGCTGATGGCGCTGTTCCCGTTCCTGATCGTGCTGACCTCACTCGCCGGCTTCTTCGGCTCCAAGGAACTCGCGGACCAGGCCGCAAGCCTGATGCTCCAGGTCTGGCCTAAGCAGGTCGCGGATTCGATCTCGGGGGAAGTCCACGACGTGCTGACCACGACCCGCACCGGCCTATTCACCATCGGCGCGGTGCTGTCGGTCTACTTCGCCTCCAACGGCGTCGAGGCGCTACGGGTCGCGCTCAACCGCGCCTATGCGGTGGTGGAGATGCGGCCCTGGTACTGGCTACGGCTGGAATCGATCGCCTACACGCTGATTGCGGCCTTCACCGCGCTCGCCATGGCATTCCTGATCGTGCTCGGGCCGCTGCTCATCGAGGCCGCGCGTGCGCACATTCCGCTGTTCGTTGAATCCAACGAGAGGATCCTCACCTGGCTGCGCTACGGCATCACCGTCGCCGCGTTGGTGGTGGCGCTGATCATCCTGCATACCTGGCTGCCGGCGGGACGGCGCCGGTTCCTCCAGATCCTGCCCGGCATCGTCTTCACCATCGTGGCGTCGCTGATCTCGGGCATCGTGTTCGGCCAGTACCTCGCGCGCTTCGCCAACAATTACGTGACGATGTATGCGGGGCTCGCCTCGGTGATTATCGCGCTGGTGTTCCTGTACTTCATCGCCGCGATCTTCGTTTTCGGCGGCGAGCTCAACGCCGCGATCATCAAGTCGCGGCTTCCTCACGGCGTGTCGCTGCAAGCAGCGCAGTCGCTAGCGCCCGCGGAGACACAGGCTTGACCAGAAAGGCGTCGGCGCCGGCCTCGCGTGAGGCGACTTCGTCTTCGCCGCGACCTGACACCCCGATGATGGGGATCTGAGCCAGCGGCGTCGCCATGGTGCGGATCCGCCTGATCGCCTCGACGCCATTAATGCCCGGCAGCACCATATCCATCAGCACCGCGTCGAAGGCGCCCTGCGCGAGCCGGTTCACCGCGTCCTCGCCGCGCCCGATGAACTCGGCATGATGACCGAGCTCGGTCAGGATGGTGTTGAGCACGACGCGGCCGAACGGATTGTCCTCGACGCTGAGCAAGCGCAGCGCCGGGACCGCATCCATCTCGGCTTCGCCCTTCGACTTGCGGGACTTGCCCGATCCCGTGGCACACACCGACACCGTCAACGTGAAGGTGGCGCCGCCGCCGGGCCGAGGGGCGACCGTGATGTCGCCGCCCATCGCGCGCGCCAGTTGCTTCACCGACGACAGACCCAGGCCGGCGCCGCCAAAGCGCGAGGCAATGGTGACATTGGCTTGGGTAAACGGCCGGAACAAGCGCTTGATCTCGGCCATGGTGAGGCCGATGCCGCTGTCGGACACGGCGAAGGCGACGCCGACGCTGCCTTTGCCCTTTGCTTTGCCTTTGCTCTTGGTCTTGGTCTTGGTCTTGCTCTTGACGGAACGCCAAGGCGCGACCGTGAGCGCCACGCCGCCGTGCTCGGTGAATTTCACGGCATTGTCGATCAGGTTCTCGAGCGCGGCGCGCAGGCGGACGGGATCCCCGACTACCAGCCCCGGCAGCTTCTCCGAGATATCGACCTCGGCCTGGAGACCCTTGGCCGCGGCGCGACCGGCCAGCGAATCGCCGGCGTTGCGGGCGAGGGTCCGCAGGTCGAACAAATCCTGCCGCAGCGAGCTTCCACCTCCGACGCTTTTGCCGGTCCCCTTGCCGGTTCTGGCGGCATCGACGAACAGGGTGGCAAGGTTCGCCAGATGCTCGGCACCGGCCTTGATCGTGTCGGCCCAGCGTCTTTCCCGTTCGCCGAGATCCGAAGTCGCGAGCAAGTCGCTGATCGCGAGAATGCCGGTCAGGGGGGTGCGGACCTCATGGGCGAAGGCGGCAAGCGCGGCCTGGACGACGTCCGGCTCGGCCCGCTTGATGCTGCGCTTGCGCAACCGGGCGGTCGGCCCGGAGCGCTTCCGAGCCACTCGCTTGGACGTCCCCGTAGTGCGCGCTCCGCGCGTTTTCGCCGCCATAACTCCCCTTCGAAGTATCCCCCTTCGAACCCGGGCCGTGAGGTGAGCATGGCACGGCGGAACACCCGGAGTCACGGCGGCGTTTGGCTAACCCCCAGAGAAACTTAACCTAATCCCACCAGCTGGCGGATACCGGCCGGCATGGCGCCGGCAGCGCGCAATTCACGTAGGCCGGTCGAGCTGGTTGATTTCGACAGCTTCCGGCCGGCCTCGTCACGAAGTAGCCCATGGTGACGGTAGACGGGTTCGGGCAGGCGGAGCAGAACCTGAAGCAGACGGTGGACCGAAGTGGCGTGGAACAGGTCCTGGCCCCGCACGATCTCGCTGACGTCCTGGAGCGCATCGTCGACAACGACGGACAGATGGTAGCTGGTCGGCGTCTCCTTGCGGGCCAGAATGACGTCCCCCCAGGCTTCTGGCCGCGCCGGGACGACGCCACGCTCACCATCGGGCCCCACGCCCAGTTCGTTCCAGCTCAGGCCGGCGGCGCGGCGGCAGGCGGCCGCCATGTCGAGCCGAAGCGCATAAGGCGCGCCGGTGTCGATGAGGCGGTCACGCTCGTTGGCGAACAGCGATCTGGCGGCGCCGGGATAGAGCGGCGCGCCATCGGGATCGCGCGGCCACGGCCCATCCGCTTCACGCGCCGCAACCTGCCTTGCGATCTCGGCGCGGCTTTCGAAGGCGGGATAAACCAGGCCGAGCGCCGAGAGCCTGTCCAGCGCCGTCCGATACGCGTCGAGATGCTCCGACTGCCGCCGCACCGGCGTCTCCCAGGCAATGCCGAGCCAGGCGAGGTCTTCGTAGATCGCAGTCTCATATTCCGGCCGGCAACGCGTCGCGTCGATGTCCTCAATGCGGAGCAGCAACCGCCCGCCAGTCTCTCGCGCGCGGTCGGAATTCAACAGCGCTGAATAGGCGTGGCCGAGATGCAGGTAGCCGTTCGGACTGGGGGCAAATCGGAAAACGGGTGGCGACATATGCACAAATCTCGTCATGGCCGGACTTACCCGATCATCCATCTCCAACACTCTGTTACGATAGGAGATGGATGCGCGGGTCAAGCCCGCGCATGACAAGTTGAGCAAGCGATGACCATCCACCTCGAGACCCAGTCCGACCTCGAAGAAGCCGTCCACTCGCTGGTCAAGCGCGATCCGCGCCTCAAGCCCGTGCTCGCAATCGCCGGCATGCCGGCGTTGCGGCGGCGCGAGCCGGGCTTTGCGGGGCTTGCCCATATCGTCTGCGGGCAGCAGCTCTCCACAGCCAGCGCCGCGGCGATCTGGGGGCGGCTGTCGGCGGCTTTCGATCCATTCGACCATGACGCGGTCCGCCGCGCCCGCACCGACCGGCTGGGGCGGCTCGGCCTGTCCGCAGCCAAGATCAAGACGCTGAAACATCTCGCGCGCGAGATCACCGCACAGCGGCTGAACCTCGACGTGCTCGCCGAAGAAGACGCCGATGCCGCGCATCACACGCTGATCGCACTGCCCGGCATCGGACCCTGGACTGCGGACGTCTATCTGCTGTTCTGCCTCGGCCATGGCGACGCCTGGCCGGCCGGCGATCTCGCCGTCCAGGAAGGCATCCGCATCGGGCTCGGCTTGCAGGCGCGGCCGACGGAGAAGCAGATGGCGCCGCTCGCCGAACCCTGGCGTCCCCTGCGTGGTGCGGCGGCGCATCTGTGGTGGAGCTATTATCGCGCGGTGAAAAAACGCGAAGGCGTGCTCGCCGGATCAGCTTAGCCCCGCAGCCTAACGCGATCGGTCCGGGCGCAATCGGCGACGAAGTCGATGACGGCCCGCACCGCCGGCAGCTCGACGAGGTCGGGGTGTGCGAGCAGCCACAGGTCGGCCACGCTTGCGAGCTTCTGCGGCGCGATGCGCACGAGATCGGGGTAGCTTTCGGCGACAAAACACGACAAGGTAGAGATTCCGAGTCCGGCGCGGACCGCCGCCAGCATATCGCCCTGGGACGAGCAGCGCATCACCACCCTGGCCTGACGCGTGACGATGTCGCTCCAGCGCGCAAGCTGGATGTTGGAGGTCTGATCGGCGAAACCGATGACGCTGTGCCCCTTCCACTCGCCGCGCCGTTCCGGCAAGGACCGCCCGCCGGCGTAGTCCCGCGAGGCGTAGAACCCGGTGCCCAGACGGCCGATCTTGCGGCCGACCAGATTTTCCTCGCCGCTGTCGAAGGGCCGCAGCACCACGTCCGCCTCGCGCCGGCGCACGCTCGCCGGAAACGGATGGGTGATGATCTCGAGCTGGACGTGATCATGCGCGCGCAGGAAAGCAGGCAGGCACGGCATCAGCCAATGCGACGCCAGCGTCGCGCCGATCGACAGCTTGACGGTCCCGCGCGCCTTATGCCCTCCGGCCGAGACTGCCGTCTCCGCCCGCAGCGCGGCCGCCGCCATCGCCTCGGCGTGCTCGCGCAATGTCCGTCCATCCGCGGTCAGCGCCAGGCCGTCGGCGGCGCGTGCCACCAGCCTGGTGCCGAGCTGGGCTTCCAGCGCCGCGATCTTGCGACTGACGGTGGGATGGCTGCTGTGCAGCCGGCGTGCCGCGCCGGTGAAGCTGCCGGTTTCGGCGACGGCGACGAAGGTCTTGCAAAGGTCCCAGTCCATAAGCGGCCTCTGTTCAAATCTGAATAGTCGTCCGTTCAATATTGAACGATCGGAGGCCGCACTCCAACCCCTATAATGGCGTCAAATGAAACATGGGCGGCAACTCGCCCGCGACGACCAACAGGGAAACGCCTCGTCATCCGCCTGCCGGCGGGCTGCGTTTCCGGGAGGACATCATGGCGCTGCCCGCTCTCTTGAAGGATTCGCTCGAGCTGCCCGTGGTCGGCTCTCCGCTCTTCCTCGTCTCCGGTCCCGAGCTGGTGATCGCCCAGTGCAAGGCCGGTGTCGTCGGCTCGTTTCCGGCGCTCAATGCCCGTCCGGTGGAAAAGCTCGACGAGTGGCTGAACCGCATCGAGGACGAACTCGGCGAATACAAGTCGCGCAATCCCGGCAAGAAGGTCGCGCCCTACGCCGTCAACCAGATCTGCCACGCCTCCAACGACCGGCTGACGAAGGACATGGAGACCTGTGTGAAGCACAGGGCGCCCATCATCATCACCTCGCTACGGCCGCCCGCCGAACTCGTCGAGGCCGCGCATTCCTACGGCGGCCTCGTTTTCCACGACGTCGTCAACGTCAAGCACGCGCGCAAGGCCGCCGAGCAAGGCGTCGACGGCCTGATTCTGGTCTGCGCAGGCGCTGGAGGACATGCAGGAACGCTCTCGCCTTTCGCGCTGGTACGTGAGGTCAAGCAATGGTTCGACGGCGGGATCCTGCTGTCGGGCGCAATCAGCGACGGATTCGCAATCGCTTCCGCGCTGACACTGGGCGCCGACCTCGCCTATATGGGCACGCGCTTCATCGCGACGAAGGAAGCCAACGCTGACGAAGCCTACAAATCCGCCCTGACCCAGCACGCTGCGCACGACATCGTCTACACCAACCTCTTCACCGGCGTGCACGGCAACTATCTCGGCCCTTCGATCGCTGCGGCCGGGCTCGATCCGGACAATCTGCCTGCCGCCGACAAGACGAAGATGAACTTCGGCTCCGGCGGCAACATGAAGTCCAAGGCGTGGCGCGACATCTGGGGCTCCGGCCAGGGTATCGGCCAGATCGCCGACGCGCCGCCGGTCGCCGAGCTCGTCGACCGGATGAAACAGGAATTCGACCAGGCCCGACAGGATTTTCTGATGCGCGTCAGCGCCTGACGTCTCGGACCGACAATAAAACGGGAGGACACCATGAAGCTCGCAGCCGCACTGATCGGCATGTCGCTGCTGACGCTCGCTGGCGGCAGCGCCCACGCCGAAGGCAGCGACGAGATCCGCATCGGGCAGACCCTGCCCTACAGCGGTCCGGCCTCTGGCTTCGGCGCGATCGGACGGACGCAGGAAGCGTTCTTCGAGAAGGTCAATGCCGAAGGTGGCATCAACGGCCGCAAGGTCAAGTTCATCACGCTGGACGACGCATATTCGCCGCCGAAGACCGTCGAGCAGACCCGCAAGCTGGTGGAGCAAGAGGAGGTGCTGATGATGTTCGGCTCGCTCGGCACCGCCACCAATAGCGCCGTGCAGCGCTATCTCAACGCCAAGAAGGTGCCGCAGCTATTCGTGCTCTCCGGCGCCACCAAATGGGCCGATCCACAGAAGAACCCGTGGACGATGCCGGGCATGGCGGCCTACGAATCCGAGGGCGTGGTCTACGCCAAATATATTTTGCAGGCCAAGCCCGACGCCAAGATCGCGATCCTGTCGCAGAACGATGATTTCGGCCGCGATTATGTGGCGGGGTTCAAGCGAGCGCTCGGGCCCAAGGCCGCAAGCATGATCATCGCGGAGGCGAGCTACGAGACCAGCGCGCCGACGATCAGTTCGCAGCTCTCGACGCTGAAGGCGTCAGGCGCCAACGTGCTGTTCGGCGTCGTGCTCGGCAAGTTCACCTCGCAGATGGTCAAGGGCGTGGCCGAGATCGGCTGGAAGCCGGAGCTGTTCTTCGTGCCGACCTCGGCGTCGTCGATCTCGTTTCTGGAGCCGGCGGGCCTCGACAACGCCGTTGGTCTGATCTCGTCGAGCAACCAGAAGGACACGATGGATCCGCAATGGGCCGACGATCCCGGCGTGAAGGAATACTTCGCCTTCATGAAGCGCTACATGCCGACCGCGGACCTCTCCAACTCCAACTACGCCGCGGGCTATCACTATGCCACGCTGCTGATGACGGTGCTGAAGGCGTGCAAGGATGATATCAGCCGCGACAACATCATGCGCCAGGCGGCCTCGTTGAAGGACGTGACGTTGCCGCTGCTGCTGCCGGGAATGGCTGTTGCGACCGGCCCCGACGACTATCTGCCGTTCCAGCAGCTTCAGCTCCGGCGCTTCAATGGCAAGAGCTGGGTCAGCTTCGGCGACGTGCTGGATGATCGCTAGACGAGCGGAATGAGGAGACGCCATGATCATCAGCGGCGAACGCCAGATCAGCTATGACGACATCCGGGCCCGGATCAAGCGGGCGATGAGCGGCTTCCGCGCCCTGGGGCTCGCCGAGGCCGCGCCGGTCGCGATGATGCTACGCAACGATTTCGCCCTCTTCGAGGTGGTTGCGGCCTCCGCCGCGCTGGGCAGTCCGGTGGTGCCGATCAACTGGCATCTGAAAGCCGAGGAGGTCCGTTACATTCTGGCCGACAGCGGGGCGAAGATCCTGGTCTGCCATGCCGATTTGCTGCCGCAGATCCGTGAAGGCATACCTGCCGATGTCCTTCTCCTGGTCGTCGCGACCCCGCCCGAACCCGCAGCGACCTTCTCGATCCCTCGGGAGCTGACCGAGATCCCGGTGGGACTGACCGATTGGGACCGCTGGCGCGACGACCATCCGCAAGCGCAGGAGCCGCCGCGGCGCGCGGCAGCAATGATCTACACATCGGGGACAACGGGCATGCCGAAGGGCGTGCGGCGCATGCCGATACAGCCCGAACAGGCGGCCGCCTCGGAACGTGTGGGCGGGATCGCCTACGGCATCAAGCCGCGGGAAGACCAAATCGTGCTGATCAACGGGCCGATGTATCACTCGGCGCCGCATTCCTACGGCATGCTGGCGTTCCGCAGCGGTTGCACCATCATCCTCCAGGCGCGGTTCGATCCCGAGGAGCTGCTGGCGCTGATCGAGCGCCACCGCGTCACGCACATTCACATGGTACCGACCATGTTCGTCCGGCTGCTGCGGTTGCCCGAAGCGGTCAGGCAACGTTACGACCTGTCGTCCCTGCGTTTCGTCGTGCACGGCGCCGCGCCCTGCCCGCCAGACGTCAAGCGCGCTATGATCGACTGGTGGGGACCGGTCATCAACGAATATTTCGGCTCGACGGAGACCGGGATCCCGGTGTGGCACTCGGCCGAGGAAGCCCTGAAGAAGCCCGGCACGGTCGGCCGCGCCATCGAAGGCGGCATCGTCAGGATCTTCCGCGATGACGGCAGCCAGTGCGGTGCCAACGAAGTCGGCGAAATCTACATGCGCCAGACGGCAGTGCCCGATTTCGACTATCACGGCAGGTCGCAGGCAAGGGCCGAGGCCGGTCGTGACGGCCTCGTCAGCGTCGGCGACGTCGGTTACCTCGACGCGGACGGCTATCTGTTCCTGTGCGACCGCAAGCGCGACATGGTGATCTCCGGCGGCGTCAACATCTATCCCGCGGAGATCGAGAACGTGCTGATCGGAATGCCCGGCGTGCGCGACTGTGCCGTGTTCGGCATCCCGGACGCGGAATTCGGCGAACGGCTGTGCGCCTTTGTCGAGCCTGAATCCGATGCCGAGCTCTCGGCCGACGCTGTCCGATCGTTCCTGCGCGAGCGGCTTGCCAATTTCAAGGTGCCAAAGGACGTCGAATTCCGCGACGCTCTGCCGCGCGAGGCAACGGGAAAGATTTTCAAGCGCAAACTGCGGGAGCCCTATTGGGCGGCGTGAAAGCAGGCGACGCGTCCGAGAGAGCGCGACCGTATAAACGGGAACGAGTGGCAATCGTTCCTGGGCCTCTTCAATATCGACCAGTTTGAAGACCCGCGCTTCCGTCGCAAATGGCAGAGCAACCAATTCGAATCTCGTCTGTTGTCGACCGGCACAATCACTGCCGGAGGATAAACTATGTCACGTCTAGTTTCGCTCGCTGCAGCTGTCCTGCTGCTCGGATCAATGCCCGTAAGCGCACAGTCGCAAAAGGCACAAAGCGGCCCGGGCAACAACGCCGTCAACAGCTCTGATCACAACAACTCCAACGCACCGGTTGCAGGCCGCAACAGCTTCACCGAGGGACAGGCGAAGTCGAAGATCGAGGGCGCGGGCTATTCCAATGTTTCCGGCCTGCAAAAGGACGACAATGGCGTCTGGCGCGGCAAGGCCGACAAGGCCGGGACCAAGGCGGACGTGAGCGTCGACTTCCAGGGCAACGTGAACCCCGCCAAGTAAGGAGGATCAAACATGACCACCACCATTTCTCGACTCTATGACACCTATCCGGATGCGGAACGTGCGGTCAGGCGTCTGGAGGCCGCGGGCGTGCCGCACTCCGACATCAGCATCGTCGCGAACAATTCCGATAATTGGTACGGCTCCTCCACCGCCAAGGTCGACCGCGATCGCGACGGCGTCGACGATCGCGCCGAAGGCGCCGGCACGGGTGCCGGCATCGGCGCTGGAATCGGCAGCGCGGCGGGCCTGCTTGCAGGACTCGGCTTGCTGGCCATTCCGGGGCTCGGACCGGTAGTTGCCGCCGGATGGCTGGCTTCGACCGCAGTTGGTGCCGCGGCCGGCGCCGCGACGGGCGGCATCGTTGGCGCGCTGACCGAAGCCGGCGTCTCCAAGGATGATGCGTCGCGCTACGCGGAAGGCGTCCGTCGTGGCGGAACGCTGGTATCGGCCCGGGTACCCGACCAGGACCGCACGCGTCTCGATGCCCTTCTGCACGAGAAGGCCGTGAACCTGCAGGAACGGAGCACCGCCTGGCAGAAGTCCGGCTGGAATGGCTTCGATGCCGCAAGCCCACCGCTGTCTCCTGACGATATCGGCCGTGAGCGCGAGCTGTACGGCACTGGGATGCGGGGTAGGTAGGGATGTTCGCTCGCCGCTACGCGAGCGGCTGTGAATCCCAAGAGCGCGAGGGAGGCTCCACCAAGGTGGAGCCTTTTTCGCGTGCCCCTCCTTGAAACCACGAGGGTGCCGCAGGTCTCTCTCAACGGGTGCATTCCGCTGAAGCAGGGGCACATGTTCTCACTGCTCGGGTAATCGGCTATTGGCCGTCTGCGAAACAGTATAGCTTTCGACCCTAGAGGAAACGCCGCGAAGACGGCACGAGGTCGCGCATGCTGGACAGGACGAAGGATATTGCCGCATCCGCGCAAGCCTGGCTCGATGAATTTGAGCGCACGCTTGGCGCACCCGATGGCGCTGGGCTGGATCGTCTGTTCCTCGCCGACTGCTATTGGCGCGACGCGCTGGCATTCAGCTGGAACCTGCAAACGATCGCCGGCGGCGGCTCGATCGAGCGGGAGCTGACAACGCTCGCCGCAAAGGTCGCGCCGGGCAGCTTCAAGATCGCGCCGAACCGCCCGCCACCGCGCTGGGTGACGCGTGCCGGGACCAACAATATCGAAGCGATCTTCAATTTCGAAACCGCACTGGGGCGCGGCAGCGGCATCGTCAGGCTTGTGCCCGACGCCAACGACGGCGACCGCCTGAAAGCGTGGACGCTCCTCACCGCGCTCGACGAGCTTAAGGGCTTCGAGGAGCAGCTCGGCACCTCGCGGCCGCGCG
Organism: Bradyrhizobium sp. MI1.3; assembly: GCF_055811695.1. Taxonomy (NCBI): domain Bacteria; kingdom Pseudomonadati; phylum Pseudomonadota; class Alphaproteobacteria; order Hyphomicrobiales; family Nitrobacteraceae; genus Bradyrhizobium; species Bradyrhizobium sp. MI1.3. The sequence goes on from NZ_JBVVPQ010000025.1 coordinate 22,102, forward strand.
GCCAGGCCTATTCACGCGACTTCCGTGGACCGAACTGGCTCGACCTGCGCAGCGCCTCGCGCGACTACACCGATCGCGATCCCACCGTGCTGGTGGTCGGCGGCGGCCAGGCCGGGCTCGCAATTGCGGCGCGGCTGAAGCAGTTGAAGATCGACACACTGATCGTCGATCGCGAGGCACGGATCGGGGACAATTGGCGCAAGCGCTATCACGCGCTGACCCTGCACAACCAGGTGCAGGTCAATCATTTGCCCTACATGCCGTTTCCGCCGAGCTGGCCGACCTATATCCCCAAGGACAAGCTCGCCAACTGGTTCGAAGCTTACGTCGACGCGATGGAGCTGAACTTCTGGACCGGCACCGAATTCGAGGGCGGCGCCTACGACGATGCGAAAGGCCACTGGACGGTCACACTGCGGCACACCGCCGGCAGTGAGCGTATCATGCACCCCCGCCATGTGGTGATGGCAACCGGCGTCAGCGGCATCGCCAATGTGCCTGTTATTCCGACCCTCGAAAACTTCAAGGGCACGCTGCTGCATTCGAGCCGCTACGAGGACGGCGAGAGCTGGACGGGCAAACGCGCCATCGTCATCGGCACCGGCAATAGCGGTCACGATATCGCGCAGGATCTTCACTCCAGTGGCGCCGACGTGACGCTGGTGCAGCGTTCACCTACGCTCGTCACCAATATCGAGCCGTCGGCCCAACTCGCTTATGCGACCTACAATGAGGGCACGCTCGAGGACAATGATCTGATCGCCACCTCGATGCCGACGCCGCTGGCGAAGAAGACCCATGTGATGCTGACGGAGCAGTCGAAGGAGCTCGACAAGGAGCTGCTCGACGGATTGCGGCGCGTCGGCTTCAAACTCGATTTCGGCGAGGCCGGCACCGGTTGGCAGTTCAAATATCTCACCCGTGGCGGCGGCTATTATTTCAATGTCGGCTGCTCCAACCTCATCGTCGAGGGTGCGATCAAGCTCAGGCAGTTTTCCGACATCGAGGGCTTCGTCACCGAGGGCGTCCGGATGAAGGACGGCGCAAGCCTTTCGGCCGAATTGATCGTGCTCTCGACCGGTTACAAGACGCAGGAATATCTGGTGCGGAAACTGTTCGGCGGCCGCGTCGCCGAGCGAGTCGGCCCGATCTGGGGTTTTGGCGACGGCCTCGAGCTGCGCAACATGTATGCGCGCACCAGGCAACCCGGCCTCTGGTTCATCGCCGGCAGCCTCGCACAATGCCGGATCAACTCGAAATATCTCGCGCTGCAGATCAAGGCGATCGAGGAAGGGATTTTGGGGCGTGAGGCGGGCACGGCTTAAGCCTCGTCATTGCGAGCGCAGCGAAGCAATCCAGAATCTTTCCGCAGAGACAGTCTGGATTGCTTCGCTGCGCTCGCAATGACAGTGTGGAGACGATCGCGCATCGCCGATACGAATAAGAGGAGAACACCCATGCCAGCCATTCTCGGCACCGGCGAGCACCGCTACCGCGTCGTTGAGAACTTCGCAAAGCTGCCGGACGGATGGCAGCTCACCGACGTCGCCTCGGTCGCAGTCGACAGCAAGGACCGCGTCTACGTCTTCAACCGCGGGGCCCATCCGATGGTGGTGCTGGACCGCGACGGCAATTTCTTGCGCAGTTGGGGCGAAGGCCTGTTCTCGCGCGCCCATGGCCTGCATATCGATGCCGACGACAATCTCTATTGCACCGATGACGGCGACCACACCGTGCGCAAGTGCACCACCGACGGCAAGGTGCTGCTGACGATCGGCATCCCGAAAAACCGTCGCCGTTCATGAGCGGCGATCCGTTCCACCGCTGTACCCACACTGCACTGTCGCCGAAGGGCGAAATCTACGTCTCCGACGGCTATGGCAATGCGCGCGTGCACAAGTTCACGCCCGATGGCACACTGATGACAAGCTGGGGCGAGCCCGGCACCGATCCCGGCCAGTTCAACATCGTGCACAACATCGCCACCGACGCAGACGGCTTTGTCTATGTCGCCGACCGCGAGAACCACCGCGTGCAGGTGTTCGACGGCAACGGCAGGTACGAGACGCAGTGGAACAATCTGCACCGCCCCTGTGCGCTGTGCTGTTGCGGTGGGGCTAAGAGCCCGACCTTCGTCATCGGGGAACTCGGCCCTGGCCTGGCCGTCAACCGCAAGGTGCCCAATCTCGGCCCGCGGTTGTCGATCGTGGACGCCAAGGGTAACCGCATCGCGCGGCTCGGCGGCGAGTCAGGCCCGGGCGTTGCCAGCGGGAAATTCCTGGCACCGCACGGCATCGCGCTGGATTCGAAGGGTGACATCTATGTCGGCGAGGTCGGCGTCACCGACTGGAAGACCAGCTTTCCGGACGAGGAGATGCCGGCCGTGCTGCGCGCGACGCGGTGCTTGCAGAAGCTGGAGCGGGTGCGGGAGTAGCTGCCTCGGCACATCCCCGTCGCGCTGTCAGGACGGCGCGGCCTCCATAGCCTCGGACCTGGAAATCACGGTGTTTTGCGCGGTTTGCCACCCCCCGGCCGCATTGCTTGTGCCGGAATAAGTCGCTCAACGGGCTTCACAATCCCGTCACGCTGCATGTAGTATGTCAGTACGTGCTGCTTCGCAGCGTACATTGGAGGCCAGGAGCGTTACTTGAACGCACATGTCTCGCAAGGCCATTGGCCGGTGTTGGTGCTGAATGCGGACTTCCGGCCGCTGAGTTACTACCCACTGTCTTTGTGGTCGTGGCAGGACGCGATCAAGGCGGTATTCCTCGACCGCGTCAACATCGTCGCGCATTACGATCAGGCGGTCCATAGTCCCACGCTGCAAATGCAGCTGCCGAGCGTCGTCTCGCTCAAATCGTTCGTCAAGCCGACCACGCACCCTGCCTTCACCCGATTTAACGTCTTCCTGCGCGATCGTTTCGCCTGCCAATATTGCGGCTCGCCCGAAGACCTCACCTTCGACCACATCATCCCGCGCAGCAAAGGCGGCCAGACCACCTGGGAGAACGTGGTCGCGGCGTGCTCGCCCTGCAATCTGCGCAAAGGTAATCTGACGCCGGTGCAGGCCAAGATGTTTCCACGCCAGCACGCGTTCGCGCCGACGGTGCACCAGCTCCACCGCAACGGCCGGCTGTTCCCACCGAACTATCTGCACGACAGCTGGCTGGACTATCTCTACTGGGATACGGAGCTGGATCCGTAGCGTCGGCGTGCAGGCCCGCGGCAGTCCATCGTTGACTCGCGCCGCTCAACGCCGGGACAGATCAGCGAGCTTCGCTATCTGCGCGCCTGCTCCAAATCGATCTGGTAGACGGAAATCCGGTCGATCTCGAATGCGACGGTAGGCGGCGACTCCGCGTCGACAGGTCCGACCCCGAGAAAGAATTTCGATCCGATCGCGAGATTGACGATCATGTACATGGGATCGTCGAATCCGATCGGCACCTTGATGTCGGACACCGGCCTGCGGTCGATGAAATAGACCAGGCGATCCTCCTCCCACAGCACACCGTAAGTGTGGAATGCGCTCGAAGCGTCGCCGACCGCGAAGTCGAAGCCGCAGGACTGGATCTTCTGGGTCGAGGGAATCCGCCAATGCGTCGTCATCACGAGATCACCCGGCTTTTCGCCGCGGCCTTCCAGCACGTCGACCTCCGGCGGCCAGCCGCCGTCATCCGCCAGCATCCAGAACGCCGGCCACACCGCGTGTCCGACCGGCACCTTGGCGCGGATCTCGAAATAGCCGTGCTTCTGCGCGAACGTGCCCTGGGTCGTGAGGATCCCGGAGATGTACTCGTTGTTGAACAGCACCGGCTTTAACCCCGGCGGCGTACGGCTGGCGACGATCGACAGCACGCCGTCCTTGACCTTGAACGGATCGAGCCCGAGCGGCGCCAAGGCGCGCCCGGCGTAGCGCGGATCGACATAGATCTGTTGCTCGCCATTGGCGCTGGTCTTGCGCTTGAAGTCGGAGCCGTCGCCGCCCCAGTAGCGCGCCTCCGGCCAGGCCGCACCACCGGCGTAGTGCGACACCCAGCGTCCGTTCGCCAGCGGATGCTCGTCAAAATCCTCGTTGAAGGTCCGGCGCAGCGGCAAGAAGACCAGCGAGGCCGGATTGACCGTCTCCAGCCGGCGGCACTCGATGGTGGAGGGATCAGTCGTGACCTGCAGCGACATGCTCACCGGGGCAGCATCGAGATCGTCCTGCGCGATGCCCGGCGCAGGCACAATGCAGAGACCGATCGCAGCCAGAGCGCCCCTCGTCAAACGCTCCATCATCACCGCACTTCGAAGATGCCAGAGGAAAGGCTGAGGTTAGCTCGCTCATGTCGGGACGGGCAAGAGCAGGCCCGCGACCGCGCGCCAATTCGGGAGCGCCGCTTGCACACGCGATCCAGATTTTCGTGCACTTACAAAATGGGACGCCTAGGGCGCGGAAGGCGAGCGGCAGGCTCCTGCCGGGGACGGAACTCGGAGCGCCGGCATCCGTTCAGAGTTGAGGCCGGATGTCGCGCGGGCGCCAGTTGTCCGCGACAGACATATCCCGGTCCCGCCACAGCACGAGGGGAGAATAGTCATGGCCACAAGCGAGACGGATCACGTCTACAAGATCCTGGAACTGGTCGGATCGTCCGAGACCTCGATCGAGGATGCGATCAAGAACGCGGTCAGCCGTGCCGCCAAGACCGTTCGCGAGATGAAATGGTTCGAGGTGGTGCAAACGCGCGGCCATATCGAGAAGGGCGCCGTGCGCCACTACCAGGTGACGCTACGCGTCGGCTTCACGCTGGATGAGTGAGGCAGAAAGCCCGGGCGAAGCCGACACCTGAGGCCAGCCTGGTTAGCTCGACAATAGCCCGTCAGTTGTCGAGGACTGTTCCGACCGGAAGCGCACAATCCGCGCGGATGTTGCAACAGCCCGTTAAGGCCAAAGTGAGAGGTTTGCGCCGAAATGGAGCAAGCCTGATGACCACGGGCCGAGAACTCGGAAAGACGCGCCTTCCGCTCTGGGCGGCGGGTTTCGTCATCCTGACCTGCTTCGCCATCCTCGGCTTGAGCGGCTGGCGCGAATGGGAAACCCGCAACGCCGAACTCAGGAACGCCGAGATCGATGTCGCCAATCTGGCGCATTCGCTGATCCAGCACGCGGACGACACGTTCGAACTCGTTGATACGATCCTCGTAGGCCTGGTCCATCGGCTCGAACTCGACGGGACGGGTCCGGACACGATCACCAAGCTTCAGGCCTATCTGCCGACACGGAAATCATCGGACCGCATCCGCGGCATCTTCGTTTATGACGCGACCGGGCAGTGGCTGGCTACGACCGAGCACCTCGATTTCTCCAAGCTCAACAACAGCGACCGTGAATATTTCCAGCGTCATCGTGACTCGCCCGAGATGGGCACGTTGATCGGATCGCCCGTGAAGAGCCGAGCCGGGGGCCAATGGGTCGTCACCGCGTCCCGCCGGATCAACGATGCGGACGGCGGCTTCGCCGGCGTTGCCCTGCTCACGATCGACGTCAGCTATTTCGTTACGTTCTACGAGCGGTTTGACATCGGTACGAACGGCTCGGCATCGCTGCTCAACGATAGCGGCATCATGCTGGCGCGCAGCCGCGACGAGAGCGGCGCCTTTGTCGGACGCGACCTGTCCAATGCGCCCTTATTCAAGGGATGGGAAAGCCGTCCCGCCGCAGCAGTCTACTACTTCAAGTCGCCGCTCGATGGCGTCCAGCGGCTGAGCTATTACCAACGCAGCAGCCGCTATCCCCTGATGGTGTTGGCGAGCAAGTCGCGGGACGACGTGCTGGCGCCCTGGCGGCAAGCCGCGGCTGCGCGCAGCACCTTCGTCCTAGGCCTCGTGCTGCTGATCGCGGTGATTGGCTTCTACCTGGTCCGTCAACTCGTGCAGCGGCAGCGCATGGCCCAGGCCCTCGTCGTCAACGAAGCAAACTTCCGCCTGTTGGCCGAGCAATCCAGCGACATGGTGACCCGGATCGGGCTCGACAACCGGCTGCTCTACGTTTCCCCCTCCTGCGTACGCATCACGGGCTGGTCCTCTGACGAACTGCTGGCCACCTCGGCCCTGGCCGGCATTCACGCCGACGACATCGAGCGGGTTGAGCAGGCCATCGCCGCGCTTAAGAATGGCGAGGCCGAGGAGGCGCGGTTCGTCTATCGCCAGCGTCATCGCGACAAGGGCGAGATCTGGGCGGAGGCGGCGTTGCACGTGACCCTGGCATCGGACAGCGGCGAGATCGACGGCGTCGTCGCGGTGGTGCGCGACATGACCGAGCAGAAGGACCTTCAGGACAAGCTCGCCTCGCTTGCGACGACCGACGGCCTCACCGGGCTCGCCAATCGACGCGCATTCGACGAGCGCCTCGCTGATGAATGGGCGCGGGCCCGGCGCGACGGCTCGCAGCTCTCGCTCCTGTTGATCGATGTCGATCATTTCAAGAAATTCAACGACCAATATGGCCATCTGGCGGGTGACGGATGCCTGCGCGCGCTGGCCCGGATCCTATCAGCGCACACCAAGCGCCCGGCCGATCTCGCGGCGCGCTATGGTGGCGAAGAATTCGGCGTGCTGTTGCCGAACACCGGTCCCGAGGGCTGCGCCGAGGTCGGCGATGGGATTCGCAAGGCCCTGCAAGATCTCGCCATGCTGCATGCGCAAAGTCCCCCCTCCCGCCTGGTGACTGCAAGCATTGGCGGCGCGACGAGCCTTCCATCCCAAACCACGACGGACTGCAGCACGCTGGTCGCCGCCGCCGACCGCGCGCTGTACGCCGCCAAGGACAACGGCCGTGACCGGCTGGTGATGTCGGGACAGGTCGTCCCCTGGCCCGCCAGGAGCGCGTGACGGATCGACCGTTGCCCCGGATTTGTCGCCCGCGCTCCAGCGCGGTATGGCTTGGATCACGGCCGGATGGTCGGCCAATCCGAGAGTGCTGCTGTGACTGGTAAAATCAAACTCGTCCTCTTCGACATGGACAATGTCCTCTGCGACTACGACAGGGCAAAGCGTGTCGCATGGCTGGCGAAGCTTGCGGGGACCACGAGCGAATCCGTCCACAAGGCGATCTGGGACAGCGGCTTCGAGCTGCTCGGCGATTCCGGCACTCTCGACGCCGCGGACTATTTGCGGGGCTTCGGCGACCGCATCGGCTATCCGCTGTCACTGGACGAGTGGATCGAGGCGCGACGCCGTTCGATGCAGGCCGATCGTGCGATGCTGGAGATTGCCGGCAGCTTGCGGCAAACCATCGACATTGCCGTCCTGACCAACAACACCACGCTGGTCGCCGACCATATCGCTGCGCTGCTGCCGGAATTGCCGCCGCTGTTCGGCTCCCGAATCTATGCCTCGGCCCGGTTCAAGACGGCGAAGCCGGACCCGCGCTGCTTCCGCCTTTGTCTGTCGGAGCTCGACGTCAAACCGGAGAGCGTCCTGTTCGTCGACGATCTCATGCCCAATGTCGCCGGCGCGCGAGAGGCGGGTCTGTTCGCGCATCACCACACCTCGGTTGAGGCTTTCAGGCAGGCCCTTTCGGAGCACGGCCTGCTTCAAGCATGAATGCGTGCTCCGCATTTCTCGGCGTCAGGCGTCAGGCGAGATGGCACGCCACGAAGTGCCCGCCCGCTCCTTCCTTCAGCTCCGGTGCGCTTTCTGCGCAACGCGGCTGGGCGATGGGACAGCGGGTGTGAAAGTGGCAGCCCGACGGCGGCTTCATCGGGCTCGGAACGTCGCCCTTGAGGCGGATGCGCTCGCGCTTGAGCTTGGGATCGGGCACCGGCACCGCTGATAACAGCGCCCTCGTGTAGGGATGCTGCGGATTGCGGTAGAGGTCGCTGGCCTTGGCGAGCTCGACGATACGGCCAAGATACATCACCGCGACGCGGTCGGAGATGTGCTCGACCACCGACAAATCGTGCGCGACGAAGAGATAGGTGAGGTTCAGCTCGGCCTGGAGATCTTCCAGCAAGTTGATGACCTGCGCCTGGATCGAGACGTCGAGCGCAGACACCGGTTCGTCGCAGACGATCAGTTTCGGCTCGACTGCGAGCGCACGCGCGATCACGATGCGTTGGCGCTGACCGCCGGAGAATTCATGCGGATAGCGACGCATGTGCTCGGCCTTGAGCCCGACCTTCACCAGCAGGCTCGCGACGCGATCTTCACGCTCCTTGGCCGATGAGCCGAGCTTATGGATGACGAGGGCTTCGCCGAGGATGGCGCCGACCGTCATGCGCGGATTGAGAGAGGCGAACGGATCCTGGAACACAAGCTGCATGTTCCGCCGCATCGCGCGCAAATCGTTGCCGCCGAGCTGGCGGACATCCTGACCGTCGAAAACGACCTCGCCGTCGGTCGGCTCGATCAGGCGCAGCACGCAGCGTCCGGTCGTCGACTTGCCGCAGCCGGATTCGCCGACGAGGCCGAGCGTCTCGCCGCGGTTGACCGAGAACGAGACCCCATCGACGGCATAAACGCTGCCGACCTGACGCGACAGCAGGCCGCCGTGCACGGGGAAATATTTCTTCAGGCCGCTGACGCGGAGCAAGGGCTCGGTCATGCTGTGCCTCCCAACTGCGTATCTCCCAGATGGCAGGCCATGCGGTGGCCTGGCGCGATCTCGCGCAGCAGCGGCTCCCTCTCGGTGCAGACGCTCATGGCGTGGCGGCAGCGTGGAGCGAAGCGGCAGCCGACCGGCGGATTGATCAGGATCGGCACCGAGCCGCCGATCGCCTCCAGCCGCACCTTGTGCTCGCTGTCGAGATCGATGCGCGGGATCGAGCGGATCAGTCCCTGGGTATAGGGATGGCCGGGATTACCGAAGAGCTCGTCGACAGACGCCTCCTCCACGACCTTGCCGGCATACATCACGACGACGCGTTGCGCGGTCTCGGCGACGACGCCCATGGCATGGGTGATCAGCATCACCGCCATGCCGAAACGTTCCTTCATGTCCTGGAGCAGATCGAGGATCTGCGCCTGAATGGTGACGTCGAGGGCCGTGGTGGGCTCGTCGGCGATGATCAGCTTCGGCTTGCAGGCAAGCGCCATCGCGATCATCACGCGCTGGCGCATGCCGCCGGAGAACTGATGGGGATAGTTGTGCACGCGGCCTTCGGCATTGGGTATCTGCACCAGCTTGAGCATCTCGATGGTGCGCTCGAGCGCCTGTTTCCTGGTGACGTTCTCATGGCGGCGCAGGCTTTCGGCGATCTGCTCGCCGATGGTGAGCACCGGATTGAGCGAGGTCATCGGCTCCTGGAAGATGAAGCCGATCTCCTTGGCGCGGATCTCGTCGAGCTGACTGCTCGTCAGCGGCACGAGATCGCGGCCTTCGAAAATGATCTCGCCTGCCGCGATGCGACCCGGCGGCATCGCGATCAGCTTCAGGATCGACATCGCGGTGACGGTCTTGCCGCAGCCGGATTCGCCGACGACGCAGAGCGTCTCGCCGCGGTTAATGGAGATATCGACACCGTCGACGGCCTGGAGGATGCCGTCGTCGGTGGAGAAGTGGGTTTTCAGTCCCTTGATCTCGAGCAACGGCGCCATCAGATCACCCGCCGCGCATCGAGCGCGTCACGCAGGCCGTCGCCGATGAAGTTGATGGCGACCACCGCGATGAAGATCGCGCCGCCCGGAAACAGCGCCCAGTGCGGGCCGATGTCGAGAAAGTCTTTCGCGTCATAAAGCAGCCGGCCCCAGGTCGGCGTATCCGGAGGGAAGCCGAGGCCGAGGAAGGACAGTGTCGATTCCGCGATGATGGCTGCGGCCACGTCGATGGTTCCGGCGATGATCACCGGACCCAGCGCATTGGGCAGGATATGGCGCACCACCTGCCGCACCGGGCTTGCCCCGAGCGCGCGCGCGGCTTCGACGAATTCCTTCTCCCGGATCGACAGGAACTGGGCGCGGACGAGGCGCGCGACCGGCATCCAGCGCAAGCCACCGATCACGAGCACGATCAGGATGAAAATGCCGCCCTCGGGGCCGAAAGCGGCCTTCAGCCCATCGCGGAAGAGATAGATCAGCAGCAGCAGCAGGGGCAATTGCGGCAGCGACAAAAAGAGATCGGTGAGCCACATCAGCCCATGACCGAGCGCACCGCGCGACATGCCGGCGAGCGCGCCGATCAGCACCCCGACAAATACCGAGACCAGCATCGCCGCGAGGCCGACCGCAAGCGAGATGCGCCCGCCATAGATCATGCGGGCGAGGATGTCCTGCCCGAGATCGTCGGTGCCGAAGGGATGGGCCAGCGACGGCCCCTGCATGCCCGCCACGATGTCGATGTCGTCGATCTTGACCCGCCAGATAAAGGGGCCGACCACCACCGCCAGGATCAGAACGAGGAGCAGGAACGCGCTGACGACGGCAAGCTTGTGGCGGCTATAGCGCCGCCACGTCTCGCGCCAGGGCGAGTAGACGCGCCGCTCAGCGGAGGGAGATGCGAGGGTCAAGCCAGCCATAAAGAACGTCCGCGATGAGGTTGAACAGCACGACCAGGCACGCAAAGACGAAGGTGACGGCCATCACCACCGGCGTGTCGTTGGAAAGGATGGAGGAGATCAGCAGCGAGCCGATGCCGGGAATGCGGAAAATCTGCTCGGTGACGATGGCGCCGCCGAACACCGCCGGGATTTGCAACGCAATCAGCGTGACGACCGGGATCATCGCGTTGCGCATCACGTGCTTGATGATCACCCGCCGCTGGCCGATGCCCTTGGCGCGCGCGGTGGTGACGTAGTCCAGCCGGATCACGTCCAGCATCGCCGAGCGCACGAAACGCGTCATCGAGGCAGCCTGGAACAGGCCGAGCACCGCCACCGGCATGATCGCCTGACGGATCATCTCCAGCACCCAGTGAATACCCGTGCCCTTGATGTCGGTCGTGTAGACGAAAGGCAGCCAGTCCAGCGTGACCGAGAAGATCAGGATGAACAGGATGCCGGTGAAGAAGGTCGGCAGCGAGAAGCCGACAAAGGCGAGCGTGTTGGCGACCTGGTCGAACAGCGAATAAGGTTTCGTTGCGGCATAGACCCCGACCGGGATCGCGATCAGGAGCGCCAGGATCTGCGCCGAGCCGATCACATAGAGCGTCGTTGGCAGTCGCTGGAGAATGAGCGTGTCGACGTTCATCCGGCTGACGAAGGAGAAACCCCAGTCGCCGTGCAGCATGGCGTTGAGCCAGTGCAGGTAACGAAGGTAGATCGGATCGTCGAGGCCGAACTTCGCCCGAAGCGCGAGAGCGACTTCGGGCGGCACGTTCGGATTGGTCGCCAGCTCCGAGAAGGGATCGCCCGGGGCTAGTGCGAGCACGACGAACAGCACGAGCGAAATTCCGAGCAGGCTCGGAATCGCGATCAGGAGGCGACGCAGGACATACTGGCTCATGAAGAAGGACCGCTCTAGGCGTGCGTGATCATTCTTCGCGGTACCAGTCGAACAAATTGTCGGTCTCGTTGGCCCAGCCCGAAACCACCGGGCGCAGATTGTTGGCGGCCGCCTCGACCTTCAGGCGGTGCTGCACCGGGATGAAAACGATGTCCTGGTACATGAGATCATTGGCCTTGATATAGAGCGCCGCGCGCTTGACCGGATCCATCTCGCCGTCGGCGGCCTGGATGGTCGCGTCGTACTCCTTGTTGACCCAGCGCGGAAAGTTGGTGCCCTGCCACTTGTTCTCCTTGGTGGCAACGAGGTTCGAAAGGTAGCGACGCATGTGCTGCGACGGATCGGGCTGACTCAGCGGGATCTGGAACATCTCCATGTCGGCGTAGAACTTGGAATAGGTATCGGGATTGCCGACGTCGGAGGAGAAGAACACGGAGGCGACGACCGATTTCAGCTCGACGTCGATGCCCGCCTTCTGGCAGGCCTGCTTGACGATCGCCTGCGTCTTCTGGCGCGGCCCGTTGATCGAGGTCTGATAGACGAGCTTGAGCTTCTTGCCGTCCTTTTCGCGGATGCCGTCGGCGCCCGGCTTCCAGCCGGCATCGTCGAGGATCTTCGAGGCCTTCTCGACGCTGAACTCCCACGAGGTGTTCTTGGACACGAATTTTTCGGGCCCATTGAGGAAGTTGGCGGTGGTGCGACCGGCGCGGCCGTAGATCGCCTTCTTGACCGACTCGCGATCGATCAGCAGCGAGAGCGCCTTGCGCACCGCTGGATCAGAAAACAGCGGGTGCTTGGTCTTCATCGAGGAGCGTTCGCCATCGACCTCGGTGTTGGGGTCGGTGAAGTTCAGCGCGATGAATTCGGTGTCGCCGCCGACGGCGTAGACGGTCTTTCCCTTGCCGCCCTTCTCCAGGCGCAGCAGCACGTCGTCCTCAACCTGAATGTTCCAGCCGAAATCATACTCGCCTGTCTGGATCACCGCGCGCGCGGCAGAGACGGCATCGCCGCCGCCCTTCATCTCGATCGAATCGAAATAGGGCCGGTTCGCCATGTGATAATCGGGATTGATCACGCCGCGGACAAGATCGCCCGGCTTGAACTCGACGAACTTGTAGGGGCCGGTGCCGACCGGCGAGAGGTTGGTCGGCGCCTCCCGCGACTTGGACCCCATATAGTCTTTGAACAGATGTTTTGGGATGATGGTATTGGGAGCCCCGACAAAAGCGTCGGCCCAGAACGGCGTCGGCTTGTTGAACAGGATGCGGACCGTGAGGTCGTCCACCTTCTCGACCGTGATGTCGCGGAGCGTCGCGATGGTCAGTGCGGAGGTCGCCGGATCCTTGGCATATTCCCAGTTGAAGACGACGTCGTCGGCTGTGAACGGCGTGCCGTCATGCCATTTGACGCCGGGTTTGAGCTTCCAGGTCACCGACTTGCCGTCAGCGGCGAGGCCGCCGTTCTGGATCGAGGGAATTTCGGCGGCCAGAACCAGCTTCATGTTGCCGTCGGGATCCCAACAGGCGAGCGGCTCGTAGAACAGGCGCGCGCCGTCCTGGTCCTTGGTGCCGGTGGCAAAATGCGGATTGAGCAGGGTGGGCCCCTGCCACCACAGCAGCTTGAGCGCACCACCGCCGCCGCGCTTGCTCGGCTTGTAGGTCCAGGCGCCCTCAGCCATGGCGACGCCACCAAGCGCGAGGATCTGGTTGGCCAAAGGCGCGGTGAGACCCACGGCAGCCAGGCGCTGAATGAAGCCGCGGCGATCCATCCGCCCGTCCTTCACGTCACCGATCATCGAACGCAGTTCTTTATCCAGCATGGTTGTCCCCGTCTGGTTCCCGTATGGATGCAGGCGGTCGCGCGAGGCGACCACCGGGATTGGCTGGCGGTAGATGGCACACCGAATGGGGTGCGCGTCAACTGCGACCGTGTGTATGCAAACGGTCTTCTGACTGTCTGTTGGGCAAAACCATATTCCGCAGCCCATCCGTTCGGCAATCCAGCATCAAAACACGCTGAATTCCGCGCTGCACTGCAGAAAATTTGGTCGCCGCATCAGACGAAGTATCGAGGCGAAATTCTACGCCACGGACATGTCGAGCGGCGGCGCGACGTGGTCTGGCAGCGGGCAGACGTAAGGCGTCTTGGCCGTCCGCTTCTCGAGGTCAGCCTTGGCAGCCTTGATCAGCTCCGGGTCCGTCAGCGCCTTGATGCCGATGCCGGCCATCGCCTTAGCGGCCTGCACCATGGCCTTGTGCGCATGCGCGCTCTTGCCCTGCGCGACCACCTGCCAGGTGTGGAAGGGCGTGCCGATTGCAACCGTGGGTGCGTGGACCTGCACGGTCGGCACGACCCAGCTCACGTCGCCGACGTCGGTCGAGCCGACCAGCGGATTGCGCTTGGCATCGAGTGGCACCAGGAAGTCAGCCAGCGGCCGGTCGGTCGGCTCCATGCCGATCGCGTAATAGACCGACTCGATGTCTTTGTCGCTCAGCGTCGCGCGGATCTCCGTGGCAAAGCCCTTGTCCGCGTCGTCGAAATGCGGCGGTCCAAGTTCTTCCATGACCCGGTGCAGCGCCTGCTCCAGCGGCGTGTTCGGCAGGATGTTGGAGACCGCGGAGATGATCTTCATCTCGACCTTGGTCTCGGTCATCAGCGCCGCGCCCTCCGCGATCTTGCTCACGCGTCCAACCAGCTCGTTCATGCCGGGCAGATCACGGGCACGGATCGAATAGCGCACGCGTGCATGCGCCTGCACCACGTTCGGGGCGATGCCGCCGGTGTCGAGCAGCGCGTAGTGCACGCGCGCGTCGCTCGGCATGTGCTCGCGCATATAGTTCACGCCGACATTCATCAGCTCCACAGCGTCGAGCGCGGAGCGGCCGAGATGCGGCGAGGCTGCCGCATGCGAGGTGCGGCCGGTGAAGATGAAATCGGCGCGGGTGTTGGCGAGCGACGGCGTCACCGCGACTTCCCAGAAGCTGTGCGGATGCCAGGTGATGGCGATGTCGGCGTCTTCAAATGCACCGGAGCGTACCATGAACGCTTTTGCCGCGCCGCCTTCCTCGGCGGGGCAGCCGTAATAGCGCACGCGGCCCGGCACCTTGTTCTCGGCGAGCCAGTCCTTCACCGCGGTCGCGGCGAGGAGAGCTGCGGAACCGAGCAGATTGTGGCCGCAGCCATGACCGTGGCCGCCGGTCTCGACCGGACGATGCTCCGCGACGCCCGCCTCCTGGCTCAGGCCCGGCAGCGCGTCATATTCCCCCATGAAGGCAATGACCGGTCCGCCCTCGCCCCATTCGCCCATCACCGCGGTCGGAATGCCCGCGAGCTGCTCGGTGATGCGAAAACCCTGATGACGCAACTCGGCGAGATGTTCTGCGGCGGACCGCGCCTCGGTGTAGCAGACCTCGGGCATGCCCCAGACCTTGTCGCTGAGGTCGATGAAACGTGCCTTGATCGTGTCGATGCCACGCCAGATGTCGCTGCGGTTGTCCATGCTTCGGTCCGTGATCCCTGGGTCAAACGAAGCGGCAATGGTTAGCAGCTTCATTGTACGGCGCCTAGCACCTCGCCGGACAGCAGCCATGCGGTCAATGCCGGAGAGCCGCCCGACCGACCCGTGCATGAACCGGTCCTGTGCCTTTCAAAGATTTCATACGGCGTTCTCTGGAATAGTTGGGAACGAGGCTTTCAAGACGGCCTCCTCCGGCCTAAATTATCGGTGCTTCGCGTGTCGTTCCGCTAGCCACGGCGGAGCGATGCTCTCAGCCAGGAGAACTCCATGCCCGCTCTGACCGAATGGAGAGTGCCGCCGGCCAATCAGCCGCGGGCGAGCGATTATGATTTCGATCTCGACCGCGCGCTCGCCTCCGTCGTCGGCCTGCATGCCATCATCCCGCCGGACGCCTTCAGTGCCGAGACGCTGGGGACCGAGCGCGCCGGCAACGGCGTCGTGATCGACCACGGGCTGGTGCTCACCATCGGTTACCTCATCACCGAAGCAGAGTCGGTGTGGCTGCATGTCGGAGACGGGCGCGTGGTGGAGGGACATGTGCTCGGCTTCGATGCCGTCACCGGCTTTGGCCTGGTGCAGGCGCTCGGCCAGCTCGAGGTCGACCCCTTGCCGCTCGGCATCTCGGCCGAGACCCGGCTCGGCGACCGCGTCGTGGTCGGCGGCGCCGGCGGACGCACGCGTTCGGTCGCGAGCCAGATCGTGGCCAAGCAGGAATTCGCGGGCTACTGGGAATATCTGCTGGACGAGGCCATCTTCACCCATCCCGCGCATCCGAACTGGGGCGGCACGGCGCTCCTCAACGAGCGCGGCGAGTTGATCGGCATCGGCTCGCTCCAGCTCGAACGCGAGCGCGACGGCAAGGCCGAGCACGTCAACATGATCGTGCCGATCGACCTGTTGAAACCGATCCTGGACGATCTGCGCAAGTTCGGCCGCGTCAACAAGCCGGCACGGCCGTGGCTCGGACTCTTTTCGACCGAGATCGACAACCGCGTGGTGGTGATCGGGATCTCCGCCAACGGTCCGGCGGCCCTTGCCGAGCTCAAGACCGGCGACGTCATCCTCGCGGTCGACGGCGAGAAAGTCACGAGCCAGACCGGCTTCTACAAGAAGCTGTGGAGCCTCGGCGCTGCCGGCGTCGACGTGCCGCTGACGGTACATCATGAAGGCGTCACCTTCGACGTCACGGTAACCTCGACCGATCGCTTCAAGCTCTTGAAGGCGCCGAAGCTGCACTGACAAGCCGAACTGAAGCAAGGAAACGACGATGAGCGAGGCCGTCGTTGACGATATCGTGGCCGTGCTGCCGCCGCTGCTCAATGCGCTGGAGGCGCTCGCCTTCTTTCAGCGCAACCTGCACCCGCCGGCCTTCGGCTCGGTGATGAACGCGATCGGCGCTCCCGACGAGGCGTTGCAAACGGTGCGCGCGGCAATCGGAGAATGGCCGGAACAGTTCACCGGACTGCGCGAGCGGCTCGATCGGGCCTGCGACGAGACGCTCGCCGCCTTTACCGGCCTGCGCGAGGTCGAGCGTGGCAATGGCGATCTCGTCGCGGTCTTCCGCGCGCTGCGCCACGTCCCGCGCGCGCAGGAGGCACTCTATCCGCTGGCCGTGCAGTTTCCGCCCGTGAGCAGCTTCTTCCTCAACTCCGCCAATCGCGAGAATGCCGACCTGTTGTCGCGACTCGAAGCCGGCGCGGACGCGCACACCGGCATCATCCACGATGACAACGAGCCCGGCAGCCGCGGTGGCTTTTCGGTCTACGTGCCCGAATATTACACTCCCGATCGCGCCATGCCGCTGGTGATGGCGTTGCATGGCGGCAGCGGCAATGGCCGCGGCTTTCTGTGGAGCTGGCTGCGCGATGCCCGCAGTCTTGGTGCGATCCTGGTGGCGCCGACCGCGACCGGCCCGACCTGGGCCCTGATGGGTGACGATTCCGACACGCCCAATCTCATGCGCATTCTCGATACCGTGCGCAGCCGCTGG
Source organism: Bradyrhizobium sp. MI1.3 (assembly GCF_055811695.1). Taxonomy (NCBI): domain Bacteria; kingdom Pseudomonadati; phylum Pseudomonadota; class Alphaproteobacteria; order Hyphomicrobiales; family Nitrobacteraceae; genus Bradyrhizobium; species Bradyrhizobium sp. MI1.3. The sequence continues at coordinate 39,030 of NZ_JBVVPQ010000025.1, forward strand.
ACCATCGACGCCTCGCGCATGCTCCTGACAGGCATGAGCGACGGCGGCACCTTCTGTTACGTCACCGGGCTCGACGGCGCCTCGCCCTTCACGCATCTCGCGCCGGTGTCGGCGACCTTCCATCCGCTGATGGCGGAGATGGCTGACGCCACACGCCTGCAGCGCCTGCCGATCTTCATCGCACACGGCAAGCTCGACTGGATGTTTCCGGTACAGACCGCGCGGCAAACGCAGGCGGCCCTCGCCGCCGCCGGCGCGAATGTCACCTATCGCGAGATCGACGACCTCAGCCACACCTATCCTCGCGAGATCAACGCGGAGCTGGTGCAGTGGCTGAATGAAGCGTGAACGGATCGTCCTTACCTGCGCCGTACTGCCGCGGAACTATCATTCCGGGCCGACGTTATCGCCCGTCATCGGAGGTTTCGCCATGCGGATGTTTCTTGGAATGATTTTGGGCGCGCTGCTGCTTGCCTGCAGCGTGTATGTCTATGACTCCATGCAGACGTCGTCGGTTGCTAATGGCGAGGTTGCGACGACCAATCGCACCATCGTAAACTGGGATGTCGCAAAGGCCGATTGGGAAGCGCTGCGCGATCGCGCGCACAAAGATTGGGTCCGCATCTCCTCGAAGTAACGACGTGGTATCATGAATGAAATGAGGCGCCGTCGCGGGTCCGCGGCGGCGCCTTCGTATGCGGTGAATATCGCTCGGCTCAGTTCATCTTGGCCTTGCGGGCGTCGGCGATAACCTGCTCGAACTCGTTCATGCTGAGCACGCCCGGCACGCGGTACTTGCCGACGATGAAGGACGGGGTGCCGCGGAAACCGAAGGCTTCAGCCTGCTCGTTGTTGCGCTTGAGCACGGCGTCGATGTCCTTGGCGTGGTCTCCGAGATCGCGCGTCAACCGATCCATGTCGACGCCGGCGGCCGCGAGCAACTCGTTGATGCGTGGATCGGTCAGGCGCGAGCTGACGCCCATCATGGCGTCATGGGCCTGGTGGTATTTGTCCTGGAATTTCGCCGCGAGCGCGGTCCGCGCCGCCGTGACCGAAACCGGCCCGAGGATCGGCCAGTCCTTCATCACCAGCCTGACCTTGCCGTCGTCCTGGATGACCTGACGCAACTCGGGCTCGAGCTTGCGGCAATAGGGGCAGTTATAGTCGGACCATTCGATGATGCTGATATTCCCGTCGGGATTGCCGGCGACGGGAACATCTGGGTCGCGCAGCACCTTGGCTTCGGTCAGCACCTCGTCTTCGTCGGTCGCCGCGCGTGCCGCGGTGACCCCACCCGCGACAAGGGCACCCACCCCGATCAGCGTCAGCGCCGCGCGCCGCGTCGGCACAAGGCCCTTGTTCCTGAATCCAGCCATATCTCGTTCCATTTCGGTCCCATCTCCGTCGATACGGTTCGAGGCTGGGAGTTGTTACAGCTCATATAGAGTGTCGCAGAGCCGATGTCATCGCACCAGCAGCGTGACCGCCAAGGGTACCAGGAAGGAGGTCACCAAAGCGTTCAGGCTCATGGCGATCCCGGAGAAGACGCCGGCGATCTCGTCGACCTGGAACGCTCGCGCGGTCCCGATCCCGTGCGCGGCAAGGCCGGCGGCAAAGCCGCGGGCGCGGAAATCGCTGATCCCAGTGCGGTTCATCAACGGCGTCACGATGATCGCGCCCATGATCCCGGTCAGGATGACTGCAACCGCGGCCAGCGAGGGATCGGCGTGCAGGGATTCGGCGATGCCCATGGCAACGCCGGCCGTGACGGATTTCGGCGCGAGCGACAAAACCACGTCGCGCGGCAGACCGGCGAGCTCGGCCAGCAACACCACGGACACCACGGCCGTGACCGATCCCGCGACCAGCGCCACCAGCATCGGCGCGATCGAGGCGAGGACGCGCTTGCGGTTCTCGTAGAGGGGAACGGCCAGCGCGACCGTCGCGGGCCCCAAGAGGAAATGTACGAACTGCGCGCCGGCGAAATAGGTCGTGTAGGAGGTGCCGGTTAGCAGCAGGAAGGCGCCGACGATCCACATCGCATGCAGCACGGGATTGGCGAGCGGATGGCGCCGCGTCGCCAGCGACACCGCGTCCGTGCCGGCATAGACCAGCAGTGTCACAGTCAACCAAAGCAGCGGCGACTGCGAGAGATAGACCCAGAGCGAGAACGGATTGTCCTTCATCGCGCGTCCTGTTGCCTCAACAGGCGGCTGACGAGGCGGAAGGTGAGTACGGTTGCGAGCAGCGTGACGACCACCGACAGCGCGAGCACCAGAATGATGGCGATGCCGTGGGACGCGAGCAGATCGAGCTTCTGCACGACGCCGACCCCGGCCGGCACGAACAGCAGCGACAGATGCGCCAACAGACCCTTGCTCGCCGTCTCGACACCGTCATCGCGCAGCGGCCCGCGCGCGAGAAGCGCAAAGCGGTCGCGCGCGAGCAGCAGAATGAGGAGCAGCAATAGGCCGAGTACCGGGCCCGGCATCGGCAAGCCGAGGCTGCGCACGATGGCTTCGCCGATCAACTGGCAGAGCAGAATGAGACCAAGACTTGCAAGCATGATTTTGGCATCAAGGGATGCGCCGGCCGCCTTGTCAATCACCGCTATGCAGCGGGCGTGCGCGGTTCGTGCGAAGCGGCAACGCGCGGCAGCATCGCCATCAGCGTCCCGGTCATCGTGGCGATCAACGTGACCTTGCCCTCGTGCTCGGCAAACGCCTTCGCCTCGCAAAAGGTCAGCGTGCGGCCGGGCTTGACCACCTCTGCCTTGAAGACGAAACGCTCGCCCCGTGCCGGCGCGAGCAGCGTGGTCTTGAACTCGACGGTGAGGATATCGGCCTCGCGCGGCATCAAGGTGAAGGCAGCGACACCACAGGCGTTGTCGAGCCCTGCGGTGATGATGCCGGCGTGGACAAAGCCGTTCTGCTGTGTGAGGGCCGGCGAATGCAGCATGGCGAGTTCAGCCTCGCCCGGCGCAAGGCGGACGATCACGATGCCGAGCGTGTGCATCGCCGGCTGGCCGTCGAACATGGCGATGGCAGCCGCGCGATAACCCGGGTTCTTCGGCTCGTATGCGGCCATGGCTCAGGCCTCCGCGGGCTCGGCGAGATGCCTCAAAGCGAGCTCGCGAATGGCATCCGTGAACGGCACAGATTTACGCAGGCTGCGGTCCATGTGCACGCCCGTGATCTCGCACAACGCGGCGATCTCGCCGGTCTCGGCATTGGTCATGTCGTGCCGGAAGCGGATCGATTTGTCGCGGATCTCGAGCAGGTGACTGCGGATCTCGACGATGTCGCCGGCGAGCAGCTCGCGCTTGTAGGTGATGTTCTGCTGCACGGCGGCCATGCCGCGGCCGGAGCCGCGCAGGTAGCTCGGCGTGAGCCCGAGGCGGGCGAACAGATTCCAGTTGGCTTCGTCGAACTTGCCGACGTACCACATGATGTTCATGTGGCCGACGTGATCGCACTGCCACGGATAGACCGTGCCGCGATAGGTCGCCTCCTGCTCCATCGCAATTCTCCCTGGCTCTTTCCCACCTTTGGTTATTGATACGGTAGCGTATCAACCTCCTCCCGCGTTAGCAATACGGCACCGTATCAAGAATCGGCGAGGCTTCCCGCATGAGTGACGGCAAAGGCGATGTCTGGGTCGAGGCAGGGCTCACCGAGCTCGCCCGATCGGGGGTCGAGGGGGTGCGGGTCGAGGTGCTCGCCAAGAACCTCGGCGTCACCAAGGGCGGCTTCTACCGCCGCTTCGCCGACCGTGCCGCGCTGCTCGGTGCCATGTTGGAACGCTGGCGCGAGGGGCGCTCAACGGCGATCGCGCAGCAGACGAGCCTCGATGGCCAAGACCCCCGTGAACGGCTGCGGGCGGTGATCCAACTCTATTCCGAGCGGCTCAATCCGGACGGGATGGCAATCGAGCTTGCGATCCGGCAATGGGCCCGCTCGGACGAGGGCGCCGCGACAGCGGTGGCGAACGTGGACGCGGCGCGGCTGAAGCACGTCGCCGAACTCTATCGCGCGACCGGCCTCGATACCGAGGCAGCCGAAGCGCAGGCCTTCCTGTTCTACTGCTTCATCTTCGGCCAGAGCCTGCTGTTCGTCGAGCGCGGCCCGCGCAAGCGATCGCAGCTCGTGGCGAAGTCGGCCGAGAAGCTACTGGATTAAGCAAGAGGCCGGAGCTTGGCCCCGGCCTCTGTGTCGTCTTGAAGCGTCAGGCGGCGCCCTTCAGCTTCTTGTTGCATTCGCTGTAATAGCCGCCGCCCTTCTCGATCCACTTCATGCCGCCATTGCCGTTGGTGGTCTTGTTGGCGTTGTACTGGTCGACGCAGGTGTGCAGGCGCCCCTTGCCGGGGGTCTCCTTGGCGTATTTCGGATCGACCGCGTTCGGATAGATCGCGGGGCCGGCCGGCAGGGTCGGCGCAGCAGCCGGGGCGGCCTCCTTCTTCGCCTGCTTCGGCTCGGCAGGAACGGCGGGCGCAGCAGGAGCGGCCGCGGTCGGCGCAGCCGCTGGCGTCGCGTCCGCGCCGCACTGGGCCTTGCGGAAGTCGTTCCACTTCGTGGTGCCGAGCGAGCCGTCCTTCTTGGCGGCCTGGTATTTCGCGCTGCACTCCTGCGAGGTCAGCGCCTGCGCCGGCGCACTTGCCACCAGCGCGGCAAAGCCCGACAGCGCAACTGCACACAGCAACTTTGATTGAATGGTCATCCTTGTCTCCTCCTTGATCTTCCCCCGAGGGAAGTGAACCGAGGATTGCTATCCTAGCGTGCTGCCCGCTCGCGACAAGGAAGCGATGGCTGCTGCCGCCAAAATATAGTGACCCTCCACGTTCGAATTATTCATGTCGCGTTCAGCAACGCCAGCCGACTTTCGCGCCCTTCGCAATTCCCGCAAGAAGAGTGCAGCACCATGACCTTCACATCTCGCCTCGCCGTCGTCGCTCTCGCCTCCCTTCTCGCCACCGGCACTGCCTTCGCGCAGACCGCCGCGCCGGCAGCAAAGACCGACACCAAGACCACAACCGCCGCCCCCATGGACAAGAAGGCACCGAAGGAGCACTCGGCCGAGTCGCTCGAATGCTCCAAGCAGGCCGACGCCAAGGGCCTGCACGGCAAGGAGCGCAAGAAATTCCGCTCCGAATGCATCAAGACCGCCAAGGCCGGCATGGCCGCGCCGGCTGCGGACAAGAAGTAAGTCCTTCCCCCCTGCTCGCGGCTTCGGCGAGAGGCGCGCGCATTGCGGCATGACGTGGCCGCAATTGTGCGCCTCTCGCTGATTTGCGATAAGGTGGTGTGAAGCAAATCACCGCCTCCCTGCCGTTCGAATGGCCGAGCCGTGCCAAGATCTTGAGCACGGTGGAAACGCTCGTCATTGGCACCGCCGGAGGCCTCGTGTTTCTGCTCGCGGGCCTTCCGGGGGGATTGATCTCGGGCTCCATGATCGCGGTCGGGGTCGCCGCGATCGCCGGTCGCCAGCTGACGCTGCCGCCGATCCTGACTCAGACCGTGCTGGTGCTGCTCGGCATTTCGTTAGGATCAGTCGTCTCGCGCCACCTGCTTCAACAGGTCAGTGCCTATCCGCTCACCATCGGGCTGCTCGCGCTCGCGACCTTCTGCTCGACCTTCGGCTCCAGCTATTATCTCCAGCGCATCCACGGCTGGGACCGCACCTCGGCCTTCCTCGCCGGCAGCCCCGGCGCGCTGTCGCAGATCACGATCTTGGCGGTCGAGCGCGGCGCCGACCTGCCGGGCATCGCGGTGGTGCAGACCATGCGCGTCATCATCCTCACCGCGGCACTGCCCATGGTGCTGGCGTTCGCCGGCGTCGCACCCTCCGTCGCGCCGTCGCTGACGACGACGATTGCCTCGCCGCTCGACCTGGTCGAACTCGTCGCGGCCTCGCTGGCCGCGGCACTCCTCCTGCGGCTGATCAGGTTTCCGGCGAGCTGGATGTTCGGTGCGATGATCGGCTCAAGCGTGCTGCATGGCGCCGGCTGGGTCGAGGGCGGCCTGCCGGACTGGGTACGCGGCGTGGCGCTGGTCGGCATCGGCGCCCTGATCGGCAGCCGCTTCGCGCGGATGCGGATCAAGACGCTCGCCGGCCACATCAACGCGGCGCTGGGCTCGTTTGCCGTCGCCATCGCCGTCTCCGCGATCTTCGTCGGCATCGTGGCGCTCACCACGCAGGTGAAATTCTCTGATGTCGTGGTCGCCTACGCCCCCGGCGCGATGGACGCCATGCTGGCGCTGGCCCTGACGCTGCACATCGACCCGATCTTCGTCGGCGCACATCACCTCTCGCGTTTCGTCTTCGTGACGATCGCGACGCCGGGCATCGTGCACCTGTTCGGCCGGACGCAGGACGATGTGGATGATTGAGCCTCAGCGCTTCGCCGTCGCAACGAAGCCCCATGCGGCGATCGCAGCCATCAGGAGCGAGATCAGCACGTTGTAGCCGGCAAGCGAGAGGCCGAGGAAGCGCCACTGCACCTCGTCGCAGCGGACCACCTTCACGGTGTCGAGCCGCGACAGCAGATCGGTGGCGCTGCCGAGATTGACGACGGGACCGGAGCAGTCGGTCGGTCCCTTCCAAAAGCCCCATTCGACGCCGGCGTGATAGGAGCCGAGCCCGGCATTGGCGAGGCTCGCCAGCGCAAGGATCGCAAGGCCCGCGAGCAGCAGCGGCCTCGGCGCACCGCCCCGCGCCGCGAGTGCGATGAGCAGGCCGAGGGGGATCGCGAGGTAATAGGCGTAACGCTGCTCCAGGCAGAGCGGACAGGGCACGATCCCGAGCACGAGCTGGAAGAACCAGGCGCCCGCGATCGTGGCGGCCGCAATCAGGGTCACAGCGAGCGAGGCAGTCAGAGCCGGGCTGGTGGCCGCCGATTTGAATGCAGGTATTGCGGCACTCTGGGTCGTCACGGCAGCCTCTTTTCGATGGGTCGCTTTCCAAGGCTGTAACGCCGGCTCATGCGGCTGTCGAGAACGGCCGGGATCACTTTGGCGCGGGTTGACCCCGCTTTGTCCATGGCTATAGTCCGCCGGCTTCGCGACGCCTGCTTAGGGCCGACCGAGGGCCCCTGTGGCGGAACTGGTAGACGCGCTCGACTCAAAATCGAGTTCCGCAAGGAGTGCTGGTTCGATTCCGGCCAGGGGCACCAAGTCTAGAATATAAATTATAACAATGACTTATTCGGCAGCCTCGATTCCGGATTCTCGGAAAAATTTTCGCCGCGAATTTTGATATTCCGAATGAAGAAAACTGACCGCTGAATGTTGCGACTAATTCCCTAGGTGGCTGCTCGCTCCTCACTCAAGCTAGGGCCGGAAACGGGAATTTTGCCGCCCTTGCGTGATCCGCGATGCCGGCAGCCGCTCAAGTGGCACAACTCTGGATTCCACCCATGCAGAGGTACTTGATTTCCAGATAGTCCTCGATGCCGTATCTCGAACCCTCACGGCCGTTGCCGCTCTCCTTGCCGCCGAACGGTGCAACCTCGGTCGAGATCAGGCCTTCGTTGATACCGACGATGCCGTACTCGAGCGCTTCGGCAACGCGCCAGACCCGTCCGATATCGCGGCCGTAGAAATAGGCCGCAAGTGCGAACTCGGTATCGTTCGCAAGCCTGATTGCTTCCTCTTCAGTCTTGAAGCGGAATACAGGCGCGACCGGGCCGAAAGTTTCCTCGCGGAAGACCAACATGTCCGACGTGGCATCCGCCAACACCTGAAGCGCTCAGCGTTAAGTGGGGTCGTTGCCGCTCAGAAACTGTGTCACGACCTCGATCTGTTCGTCAGCGATCAGGGCCGGCGCATGGCCGCAGTCCGCGACGGTGTGAACGCGGACATTGCGATTGCGCCGCATCATGTCCTTGAGGACGCCTTCTGAAAGCAAATCCGATTGCTGCCCGCGTATCACAAGAATGGGGACGTCGATCGCGTCCCAGTATTTCCAGAGATCGACGCTGTAGTGCCAAGGATTTCGAAAGGCATGGGCGATATTCGGATCGCACAGCGGCCTGAAACAGCGTCCCTCCGCGCTCCAGACCACACTATGCGTTGTCAGATGCCGCCAGTGCGCATCCTCCAATCGCCCGAACGGAGCCAGAACCCGCCGGTAGTAGCCTTCGGCCTGTTCGATCGTCTCAAAGAATCTTGGCGCATCGTTGAGATTGGCGCCGAGGCGAAGCAATCCGGTCCAGGGCAGATAAGGCCCAATATCGTTGATGACGATGCGACGGATCGGACTGCCCGGAAGGGCAGCCAGCACCATCCCGATCAAGCCGCCCAGCGACGTTCCAACCCAGTCGATTTCCGTTGCATCAAGCGCTGCCATCAGCACGGTCATGTCGCTGCAATATTGCGGCAACGCATAATCGCTGCTGTCATGCAGCCGCTCGCTTTGTCCGCGGCCCGGCAAGTCCGGGCAGACGACCTGCCGCCCTGCCATTGCGAGAACTGCGGCGAGGTGATCGAAGTCCCGGCCGTTTCTGGTCAACCCATGGACGCAGAGCACCGGCCGCACTGCGGGCGCGGGCCCCCAATCCGTGAATGCGATGCGATGGAAGCTGCGCCGGGTCAGCCCGCGCACCGATCCGGTGCGGTCGGGCGCCCTCTGCCGTCCTTCAGGCCAGTCCGCGGGGCGCAACTCGGTGGATTTCAGCCCCATCGGTCTATTCGACAAACCGGTGGGCGTCGGCCGAGGTTTCGAAGATATGCGGCGCGACGTCGCGGCGGGCCAGCGCGTCGCCGAGCTTCAGGCGCATGAATGCGCTGGTGGTGTAGCGCGAGGCATGATCGTAGCAGGTCCGCTCGACCTCGGCGGCCATTGAAAACCATTTCTCCGCCATGTCGGGAGCGATGTAAGACGAATCGTAATTGACGACTGCGGAAAACCGGCGTCCGACACGATGGAAGAGTTCGAGGATCGACGCCCGGATTACCTCGACGTCGGCATCTCTATGGACCCGATAGCCGTCAAGTCCGAGAAACAGCGTGTTGCGATCGGCATCGTACGACAGCCGCTCCGCCAGCGGCCTGTTGAGCAGCCGGTCGTCGAGCTGCATCAGCGCTTCGCTGAACAGCGAAACATCCATGGATTTCGGCGCGCGGATGATGGGCCGAAAGCCCATGAGCGCGAGAATGTCGCGCTCCATATCGATACCCGGCGCGATCTCGATCAGTTCGAGACCTTCGGGAGTGAGGCGGAACACGCATCGCTCCGTCACATAGAGAACGGGCTGCCTGTTGGTTGCGGCAAGCTGGCCCGAAAACGTGATCTGATCCACCTTGCCGACGAATTTCGAGGACTTGCCTTCGCTGAGGATCTTGAGCTGACCATCCACGACCGACGTCTTGAGCCCAGCGGTGGTAAAGGTGCCTGCGAAGATCAGCCGGCGCGCATTCTGGGATATGTTTATGAAGCCGCCGGCGCCGGCCAGGCGGCCATTGAACAGGCTGACGTTGACGTCGCCGCGGCCATTGACCTGAGCCATGCCGAGACAGGCCAGATCGAGCCCGCCGCCGTCGTAGAAATCGAACATCTGGTTCTGATCGATGATCGATTCTGCATTGATCGAAGCACCGAAATCGAGGCCGCCTTGCGGAATACCGCCGATGATGCCGGGCTCGGCAGTCAGCGTCACAAAGTCGAACAGCTTCTCTTCGGCGGCAACCGACGCAACGCCCTCGGGCATGCCGATGCCGAGATTGACCACGCCGCCCATCGGCAATTCCAGGGCGCAGCGGCGCGCAATGATCTTGCGGTTATCCAGCGCCATCGGAACATTGCGATCGGCCGGCGCGCGCAATTCGCCCGAGAATGCGCCGTTGTAACCAGTGGCATAAGTCTGGACATGGTTTTCGGGCTGCGCAACGACGACGCAGTCGATCAAGACGCTCGGAATCTTGACGTGACGCGGATTGAGCGAGCCGGAGGCGGCGATGCGCTCCACCTGCGCGATGACGAACCCCTTGCAGTTCTTGGCGGCCGTTGCCAGCGCCAGATTGTCGAGGGTCAAGGCCTCTTTTTCCATCGAGATGTTGCCGTTGTGGTCGGCGGTGGTACCTCTGATGATCGCAACGTTGATCGGAAATGCCTTGTAGAAGAGCCATTGTTCGCCATCGATTTCGATCAGCCGCACCAGCTCTTCGGTGGTGCGCGCATTCAGCTTTCCGCCGCCATTGGCCGGATCGACGAAGGTGCCGAGCCCGACCTTGGAGAGAAGCCCGGCCTTGCGCCCCGCAATTTCGCGAAACAGATGCGATACGCATCCGAGCGGCAGATTATAGGCCTCGACGTGATTGTCGACCGCCATCCGTGCGAGCTTCGGAACCAGGCCGAAATGTCCGCCGACCAGGCGTTTGATCAGGCCGGGATGCGCCAGGCGGTTGAGACCGCGATCGGCGCCATCCCCCGGCGCCGCCGCGAACACCAACGAAAGGTCCCGCGGCTCTCCGGTCTGCACGAAGCGCCGCTCCAGCGCCTTGATGATCTCGTCGGGCGTTCCCACGCCGACGAAGCCGGACGAGGCGACGGTGTCACCGGAACGGATGATGGCCACCGCCTCGGCGGCGTCGACGATCTTGTTGCGCATCAGGCTTCACTTCCGGGATTGGCGTCGCGGGCGACCAGCCAGTCGGCAATGCTCTGGCTCAGCTTGCCCTGCGATTTGCTGGAGACGAACAGGCCGACATGGCCGCCGGGCAGCGGAATTTCGGTATAATCCGTGCTGCCGATCTTCGCGCCGAGCGCACGCGAGCAGTCCGGCGGAATGATATGGTCGTCCAGCGCAAAAACATTCAGCACGGGAGCCGTGATCGACTTCAGATCGACCCGACGGCCGGACAGTTCAAAGCTGCCATCGACCAGGCGGTTCTCCTGGTAGAGATCCTTCAGCCACTGCTTTGCCGCTTCGCCAGGATGATGCGGACGGTCCGCAAGCCACTTTTCCATGCGCAGGAAATTCATGAACTTCGCTTCGTCATCGACGACGTCGATGAGATCGACATTGTATTTCGTCAATGAGCGCATCGGCGTCATCATCGAGAATACCGAGCTCATGAACTCGCCCGGCAGCACGCCGTAGGTATCGACCAGCTTGTCGATGTCATCAGGATCGAGGCTGCGGGTCCAGAGGTTGAGGAAGCCGTGGTGCGCGGCCTTGTCCTTGACATCGGCATGGAAGTCGATCGGGGTGATGGTGATGACGAGATTTTTTACCTTCTCCGGATGCAGAGCGGCGTAGCACGTCGTAAAGACGCCGCCTTCGCAGATGCCGAGCAGCGTGATCTTGTCATGGCCGGTTTCCTGCGCGATGCGGTCGACTGCGGCATCGATGTAGTCATCGACGTAATCATCAATTTTCAGCCATCGCTCGGTTCGGCCCGGCTGGCCCCAGTCGATCAGCCAGAGATCGAGCCCTTTTGAGAGCAGGCTGCGCACCAGCGAACGGTCGGGCTGTAAATCGGCCATGGTATACCGCCCGATCAGGCCGTAGGCCAAAAGGACGGGCGTCTTCGCGGTCGCTTCCGCCATCGGCTCGTAATGGAACAGCTCGACCTTGTCGCGGCGCATGACGAGATGCTTCGGCGTCGTGCCGATGGCGACGTCTTCATCCCGCGTATTGGCGATCAGCTGTGCCGCCTTGAACATTTTCTCGGCATTGGCCGCCATGTCGCGGGCGACGCGCAAGGTCTGATCCTCTTGATCGCTCATCGTGCGCCTTCGCTCTTCTGGTCGCGGATCTGGCGGGCGAGCGTACGGACTTCTCGGCGGAGTTCGGTCAATTGCCGCGTCACGTCGTCGAAATCCTTGCGAGTCGGCAGGCCCAACATGGCTGACGCCGCTTCAGCTACGTCATCCTGCCGACTCCGCAATTTGAGCCCCGCCTGGAGTAGCTCTTTCTGAGCTTGCAAAAACCCGTCGGTGCGCTGGTTACGGATCAGTTCCTCGTTGGAGATTTCGCTCCATTTGGCGAACGCCTCGCGCCACTCCGGATGCGGGGAGCCACCGCTAGCCGTTGCGGACATCGTCTCGTAAAACCGCTTCGACGCTTCAGGCCACGGCGCGGCAGCGACCGCATTGTAGCTCGCAAGCCGCTGACGCATCTCGATCCAGGCGCCAAAGGCCAACGCCATTTTCCGGTCGATGTCCCAGAAATCGGCAAGCCGCGGCCCCTGCGCCATTCGCTCGATCGCTGCCGACAATTCGTTGCCGTCGCCAAAACCACCCGGTTTCTCCGACAGACGCGCCAGCATGAACGGTGCCATCGACCCTGACCACGCCTCGACCATGCGGTTCGAGGATTCGGCCATCGTCTGCCAAAGCTTCGCCCATTCCAGGCCGGGATCGGAATCAACGGAAGCCGATTTGTCGTTCTCGCTCATGCTGCTCACTCTTTGTGCCCGTTCAGGCTGCCGCGCGGTTGCCGAACGCCTCGGTGTAGATCGCAAGCGCATCGTCGAAGCTCAATTCCCTGGGATTGTTGACCAGAAGCCGCGTCTGCTTCATCGCGTCCTCGGCGAGCTTCTTCAGGTCGCCCCTCGCGATGCCGACATCGGCCAGCGAGGCCGGCACGTTGCAATCCCGGCAGATCGCCGCGATCGCATCGACGAACAGCCGTGCCCGCTGGCTGACACTCATTCCTTCCGACTTGGGATCGACGATCGGCGCCAGTTCGGCGTATAGCCCTTCGGCCTCCGGCAAATTGAAGCGCAGCACCTGGGTCAGCACCAGGGCATTCGACAGGCCATGCGGCACGTGGAACAGCGCGCCGATCGGATAGGCCAGCGCGTGCACGGCGGCCACCGGGGAATTGGCGAACGCCATGCCGGCCAGCATCGAACCCAGCAGCATTTGCGACCGCGCTTCGAGATTGGATCCGTCCGCACAGACCGTCCGGACATTCGCCGACAGCAGGGCGAGAGCCTGCCGCGCCAACTGGTCCGACATCGGATTCTTCCGGTGCTTGCTGGTATAGGCTTCGATCGCATGGACCATGGCGTCGATGCCGGTCGCCGCGGTGACATGCGCGGGCAGGCCGAGCGTCAGCTCCGGATCAAGGATCGCCCAGTCCGGAAGCAGGCGGGGCGCAACGACGCCCTTTTTCTCGGTCGTCGGCGTGGTGACGATCGCGATCGGGGTCACCTCCGAGCCCGTTCCGGCCGTTGTCGGCACCAGCAGCAGCGGAAGGCGTTCGCCCTTGGCAAGGCCGACGCCGTAGATATCTTCGAGGCGATCAGGCGTCTTGGCCAGATAGGCCACCAGCTTCGCGGTATCGAGCGCGCTGCCGCCGCCAATCGAGGCAACCAGCTCGATGTCCTTGTCACGGCAAAGTGCGACCGCCCGCTCGATGATATGCGACGGCGGATCCGCCTCCACATCTTCGAATATTGTCAGTTCGCAGCCGCCGGCAACCAGGCCAGCCTCGGCGTTTTTCGTCAGGCCGGCATTGCGTACACCCTTGTCGGTCACCAGCAGGACACGTTTTGCCGCGTATCCCGCGACCAACTCCGCCAACTTCTTCGATGCGCCTGCCTCGAACAGGATGTTGGGCGGTGCCTGGAACGTAAAGGCTTTCATCTGACATCACTCCTGATCTGATCGGACGTTACTGCCGCAAGCGCCGCGGCGAGCTGTTCGGTCACGGCGTCAATCGGCTGCAAGCCGTCGACGATGTTGAGCAGTCCCTGCGACCGGTAGTATTCCGTGACCGGCGCGGTTTGCTCGCGATAAACGTCGAGCCGGGTCTTGAAGACCTCCGGATTATCGTCGCGGCGCACCGGCGCGCCTCGGCTTGCCGCCTCGTCGGCGCGCCCCTTGATGCGGTCGAGCAGTGCATCTTCATCGACCTTGAGCTCGAGTACCGCATCGAGCTTAATGTCCCGACTGGCCAGTTCCCGATCGAGCGCTTCGGCCTGGGCGACCGTGCGCGGGAAGCCGTCAAGGATAAAGCCGTTTGCCGCGTCGGAATGATCGATACGGTTGGCGATCACGGACACCACGACATCGTCGGGCACAAGTTCACCGCGATCCATGATGTGCTTGACGCGCAATCCCGCAGCCGTGCCTTCCGCGACCGCCTGGCGCAGCATGTCACCGGTCGACAATTGCGGAATCGCAAATCGAGTCACGATCCTCGTCGCCTGCGTGCCCTTGCCTGCGCCTGGCGGCCCCAACAGAACCAGTCTCATATCCTTGCCCATATCTCGGTTTTAGCTCTTTGCCCGGGCGATTGCCTCGACGATCAGTCGGCGCGCTTCAGCACTGTCACCCCAGCCGACCACCTTGACCCACTTTCCCGGCTCCAGATCCTTGTAGTGCTCAAAGAAGTGCTGGATCTGCTCGATCGCGATCTGCGGCATGTCGGCGATCCCGTTGACGTGGGCGTAGCGCATTGTCAGTTTTGGCATCGGCACGGCGATGATCTTCTCGTCGCCGCCGCCCTCGTCGTCCATCTTGAGTACGCCGATCGGCCGGACATTGATCACGGCACCAGGAGCGATCGGCCGCGAGTTGGCCACGAGCACGTCGATCGGATCCCCATCATCCGAAAGCGTGTGCGGCACGAAGCCATAATTTCCGGGATAGCGCATTGGCGTATACAGGAAGCGATCGACGAACAGCGCGCCCGCAGCCTTGTTCATTTCGTATTTGATCGGTTCACCGCCGATTGGGACCTCGATGATGACATTGACGTCTTCAGGAGGATTGTCGCCGATCGAGATCGCCTCGATATTCATTTCGGCCCCGTCTTTTGGCTATGGCAGTTCTTGATGAGATCATCGACCACGGCGGGATCGGCTAGGGTCGAGGTGTCGCCGAGCGCGCCAACTTCGTTCTCGGCGATCTTGCGCAAAATCCGACGCATGATCTTTCCAGAGCGGGTCTTGGGCAGGCCCGGCGCAAACTGAATGACATCGGGTGCGGCGATTGGTCCGATCTCCTTGCGGACCCAGGCCACCAGCTCCTTGCGCAATTCCCCGGATGGCTCCGCATCGGACATCAAGGTGACGTAAGCGTAGATGCCCTGCCCCTTGATGTCGTGCGGAAAGCCGACGACAGCGGCTTCGGAAACCTTCTGATGTGCCACCAGCGCGCTTTCGACTTCGGCGGTCCCCATGCGGTGGCCGGAGACGTTGATCACGTCGTCGACGCGGCCGGTGATCCAGTAGTAGCCGTCGGCGTCGCGCCGGCAGCCATCGCCTGTGAAATACTTGCCCGGATAGGTCGCAAAATAGGTTTGCATGAAGCGCTCGTGATCGCCGTAGACCGTGCGCATCTGGCCCGGCCAGGAATCGGCAATGACGAGATTGCCTTCGCACGCGCCGGTCAGCACGGCGCCATTTGCGTCTACAACTTCCGGCATCACCCCGAAGAACGGCAGGGTTGCCGAACCTGGCTTCAAAGCGGTCGCGCCGGAAAGCGGCGAGATCAGAATGCCAGCGGTCTTGGTCTGCCACCAGGTATCGACGATCGGACAACGTCCATCGCCGACGACGCGGTGATACCAATCCCAGGCCTCCGGATTGATCGGTTCGCCGACCGAGCCGAGCAACCGCAGCGATGCACGGCTGGTCTGTTTAACCGGCCCTTCGCCCGCA
This sequence comes from Bradyrhizobium sp. MI1.3, assembly GCF_055811695.1. NCBI lineage: Bacteria > Pseudomonadati > Pseudomonadota > Alphaproteobacteria > Hyphomicrobiales > Nitrobacteraceae > Bradyrhizobium > Bradyrhizobium sp. MI1.3. The sequence continues at coordinate 54,641 of NZ_JBVVPQ010000025.1, forward strand.
CCCATCAACGAACGGATGGCGGTCGGCGCGGTATCCGACTTGTCTACGCCCACTTTGCAGCCCTTCCCGACGCATCATGATGCGATTGTCTTGAGCGAATGATGCACCGTCCGCACTCCGACCGCGTGCAGGCACCATCCTGTTATCAAGCGATACGATCGTCGCTTTGAGGCGAGCGGTCCTACTTATTCAGGTCAACGGTCGACGGCGGGCTCATCGCACTTGCAAGCTCGCGAAACTGCGCGTTCATTTTGTCCATCTGCTCCTTGAGATGGCTTTGGTAAACCGCACTCATTTCCTGCGGGTCCTTGGCATGCAACAGCCGTTGCGCAAGCTCGAAGCCCGAAGCCACATTTTCCTCGGCGAACGCGACTGCCCTTTCGTTCATCTCCTTCGCCGCCGAATAGGTTGAGCGAACGCTGGAATCGGCCTTCTCTCTCAATTTCTGGGATTCCGTTATGTATTTCGACACAGCCTCTTTCGCCTTGTCGAGCGTGGTCTGCGCCATTTCCCGCATCTTCTCGGCCTGCTCGTTGATCTGCTCACTCATTGCACTCTCCATCGCCAGCGCTTGCGACTGCGCCAATTTCAGCTCAGCCAATCAATTGACCCTTGCCGACGGCTCACGCGGTCGGCTCAACAACCTGTTTCAGCTTCTCGCGAAGTTCATCCACGAGCACGCGTGTATTCTCGCTGTAGTCGATCGGCACCACGACGAGGTGCACACCGCCGCCCTTGAACGCGTTTTCAAGTGTCGGAATCAATGAATCCGTACTTTCGACCCGCGAGCCTTTGGCGCCGTAGCTCTCGGCATATTTGACGAAATCCGGATTGCCGAACGTCAGGCCAAAATCGGGGAAGCTATCTACCGCCTGCTTCCAGCGGATCATGCCGTAGGCCGAATCTTCCAGAATCAACACGACGAGGTTGAGCTTGAGGCGGACCGCGGTTTCCATCTCCTGCGAATTCATCATGAAGCCGCCGTCGCCGCAGACCGCGAGCACGCGACGTTCCGGATGCAGCATCGCCGCCATCATGGCGGATGGCAGCCCGGCGCCCATTGTCGCGAGGGCATTGTCCAACAGCAGCGTGTTCGCCACATAGGTGCGGTAGTTGCGGGCGAACCAGATCTTGTACATCCCGTTGTCGAGCGCGACGACGCCGTCTTCGGGGATGACCTTTCGCACATCGTGCACGATGCGTTGCGGCGTCGGGGGCCAGCGCTCCTCGGTCGCGCGATCGCCGATCCGGGCCAAAATGCTTTCGCGCAGGCTCAACAGCGCGCCGGCATGATGCAGCCGCCCCTCAAGGCGATCGGCCAGCAACTCCAGGCTCGGCCCGACATCGCCGACCACTTCGCACTGCGGAAAGTAGACCCGCTCGACGTTGGCCGGCGTGTAGCTGACGTGGATGACTTGAGGACCTTTCGGGCCCATGATGAATGGCGGCTTTTCGATGGTATCGTGGCCAATGGCGATAATCAGATCGGCCCGGTCGACCGCTTCATGAACGTAATCGCGCTCGCTGAGCGCCGCCGTTCCCATGTAGAGATTGCTGCCGCCGGGTACCGTTCCTTTGCCCATTTGTGTGGTGAAGAACGGAATTTTCGTGCGGCGGACGAAGCCGCCGATGCCAGCCGTGCTGCGCGGCCGGGACGCGGCAGCGCCGAGCATGATCAAGGGCCGCTTGGCCTTGAGGATCATGTCGGCGGCGCGGTCCAGCGAGGCGCGATGGGCGACCGGGATCTCGATCGGATGCGGCGCCACCATCGCGACGTCTTCGGCTTCCTCGCCCGCGATGTCCTCGGGCAGTTCCAGAAGAACCGGACCCGGACGCTCTTCCATGGCGATCCGGAAGGCATCGCGAACGATTGTCGGAATGCCGCTTGTGCTGACGATCTGGAGCGACAGCTTGGTCAACGGCTTGAATGCGCTAACGACGTCGACGATCTGGAATTTGGCCTGCCGGCTGCTCATGATGCCCTTCTGACCCGTGAGCATGATCATGGGCATGGCGCCGAGCAACGCGTAGGCGGCGCCAGTCGTCAGGTTCAATGCGCCCGGGCCTAGCGTGGTGATGCACACGCCGGGCTTGCCGGTCAGCCGTCCATAAGTCGCGGCCATGAAGGCCGCGCCCTGCTCGTGGCGCGTCAGGATCAGCTTGATCGACGAGTTGCGCAAGCTTTCCACGACATCGAGATTCTCTTCACCGGGAACGCCGAAAATTCGGTCGACGCCCTCGTTCTCGAGTGCGGCAACCAATAGATCTGACCCCTTCGGCATTAGCGCGTCTCCTTTTTCAATTCACTTCTCAGCAGACACCGTCCCACGCATGGACGAAGCCCGTGGTGTTCGATTCAGATCCGGCCATCGCCTTCGAGATAGCCTCGCGTCCTCGTATCTGGCATCCAGAGCGAGGCAATGAAGGCGACGAAAGCCATCGCCGCGACGTACCAGAAGAATACCGTTTCGTATCCGGACGATTTCAGTGACAACGCAACATATTCGGCGGTTCCGCCGAACATCGCATTTGCAATGGCGTAAGGAAGCCCGACCCCAAGCGCGCGCACCTCGGGCGGAAACAGCTCGGCCTTCACGACGCCGCTGATCGAGGTGTAGAAACATGCAATCATGAGGCCGACCATGATCAGGCCGAAAACGGCATAGACGTTGGTCGTGCCGGACAACATCATCAACAGCGGCACCGCGGCGAGCGTCGCGCATCCGCTGAACAGAAGCATGTTGTTGCGGCGACCAATCCGGTCCGAGAGCGCCCCGAACACCGGTTGCAGCAGCATGAAAGCGATCAGCGCCACGGTCATGATCGAGCTGACCACCTTGGCATCGAGCTTCACGCTGTTGACAAGGAACTTCTGCATGTAGGTCGTGAACGTATAGAAGAAGAGCGACCCGCCGATGGTAAATGCGAGAACGATCAGGAGCGCGCGCTTGTGACGCAAGAGACCGGAGAGAGAACCAGCCTCCTTGCGATGCATGGTCTCGGCCGACGCCGTCTCCTGCAACGAGCGGCGGAGATACAACGCCACAACCGCTGCGACGGCTCCGAACAGGAACGGAACTCGCCAGCCCCATTCCTTCAGCTCGTCGAGGGACAATGTCTGTTGCAGAACCACCACCACGAGGAGCGCGAGAAGTTGCCCGCCGATGAGCGTGACATACTGGAAGGACGAATAGAACCCGCGGTTGCCCTTGCCGGCAATCTCGCTCATATAAGTTGCCGCCGTTCCATACTCGCCGCCGACCGACAGGCCCTGCGCCATGCGCGCAAACAGCAGCAAAGCCGGCGCTGCGGCGCCGATTGTTTGGTACGTGGGTAGCATCCCGATCATCAGCGATCCGGCGCACATCAGGAGCACCGACAGCACCATCGAATTCTTGCGGCCATGCGCGTCGGCGATCCAACCGAACAGCCAGCCACCGAGCGGCCGCATGAAGAACCCTACGGCGAAAATGCCGGCCGTCGCCAGCAACTGGCTGGTCTGGTCGCCCGACGGGAAGAACGCGGCGGCGAAATAGATCGAGGTAAATGCGTAAGCATAAAAGTCGTACCACTCGACAAGATTTCCCGATGAGGCTGCCACGATCGCTTTGATACGCGAGAGCTTTTGCGCCGTGCTATCAGCGGGGATTGCCGCGTGCGATGCAACAATAGCGGTCATTGCTTACCCTCCCAATCGACGGATGATGCTTTGCGTGAAGTCGCCAGTGGACGCCTTGCCGCCCAGATCGGGCGTGCGAACGCCGTCCTTGCGCAGGACCTGATCAATTGCCGCTCTAAGACGGTTTGCAAGATCAGGCTGATCAATGTGCTCCAGCATCAGCCCGACCGCCAGCAGTAAAGCCAGCGGATTGGCGATTCCCTTGCCGGCGATATCCGGCGCCGAGCCGTGCACGGCCTCGAAGATCGCCGCATCCGGTCCAATGTTGGCACCGGGAGCCATCCCGAGACCGCCGACCAGGCCGGCGAGCTGATCGGACAGGATGTCGCCGAACAAATTGGTGGTGACGATGACGTCGAACTGCCAGGGATTCATGACGAGCTGCATCGCCGTGGCATCGACGATGCGATCGTCCATTTTGACCCTGCCCTCGTACTTCTTTGCAACCTCGTGCCCGACCTCGAGAAAGATGCCGGTCAGCGCCTTCAGCACGTTGGCCTTGTGCACGACGGTCACCTTCTTGCGACCGTTCTTGAGCGCGTAGTCGAATGCGAATTCGATGATCTTGCGCGATCCTTCGCGGGTGTTGACCCCGGTCGAAATGGCGACCGCGTGCGGATCGTCCCCGATCGGGATGTAGTGTTCGAAAGCGACATAGAGGCCGCCGAGGTTCTCTCGCACCAGCACGATATCGATGTCGTCGAATCGTCCTCCGGGAACCATGCTTCGAACCGGCCGCAAATTGGCGTAAAGGCCGAATTCTTCGCGCAGACGAACATTGATCGAGCGGAATCCTCCCCCCACCGGCGTCGTCAGCGGGCCCTTCAGGGCGAGCCGCGTGCGTCGGATGCTGTCCAGCGTCGCCTGCGGCAGCGGATCACGGCTTGCCTCGATCGCGGCCAGGCCCCCCTGCTGGATGTCCCATTCGAATGGAGAGCCGAGCGCTTCGAGAATGTCTACGGCCGATTTCACGATTTCGGGGCCGATACCATCGCCTGGAATGAGCGTGGCGGGCCGCTTCGTTTTGGATTGAGCAGACATTTTTATATCCTGGTGGAGAGCCGCGGGGATTTGTGGATGTCAGACATGTTGCCTGCGCTCAATGTACGGGGCTTGCGGCGGAAGTGGCGGGGAGCATTTCCTGCTTGTTGATCCAAAGCACCGCGACGATTCCCGCGATTTGAAGCAGAGCCAGCGGAATCAAGGCCATGGGGAAGCTACCCGTCGCCTCCTTGATGACACCGAGCAGCCACACCGCGCCCGAAGTACCGATGTGCGACAGGGTATTAATGCCGGCAATTCCGGCCGCAGCCGTAGCCGGAGAAAGTGTCCCCGTCGCCAAGGCCCAGAATGGTCCCTTGATCGAATAATTGCCGATCAAGACTACGCTCAGAATAGCGAGCGTCACGGGTAATGAACTCGTGAGCATGGTCGCAAGCAGCGCGGTTGCGCATAACGCAAGCGGTATTGCGGTGTTTTGAGCATGGGCGTTCGACCTGTCCGAATATCTTCCCCAAAAGATCATCGCGACGGAGGCAATGCCAAACGGGATGGCATTCAGGAATCCGGTCTCCATGTCGGACATCCCGAACGATTTCACGATCTGAGGCTGCCACAGCGACAACGCGTTGCTCGTGGCCGAGCTCCCCGCATAGATCAAACCGAGGATGAGCACATATTTATTAGTCAGGATTTGCCACAGCGACATGTGGCCGCCCTGCTTCGCCATCGATCGCTCGGACTGCAGGCGCGCGTCGAGCCAATTGCGCGCCCCCGGCTCGAGCCACTTTGCATCAGCGGGTTTGTTCGGAAGCCCGAAGAACGAGACCAGGCCGAGCAGGACGGCTGGGATGGCTTCAACGATGAAAAGCCACTGCCAACCACGCAGACCCAGCAAGCCATCCATCGCCAGCAAGGCGCCGGATATCGGCGATCCCAGAAAGCTCGATAGCGGTATGGCCACCATGAAAACCGCAACGATCCGTGCGCGATAAGCCGCCGGAAACCAGAAGGTCAGATACAGGATCACACCAGGAAAGAACCCGGCCTCCGCTGCACCCAACAAAAACCGGCTCAGATAAAAAGTAACCGGCCCTACCGCAAAAGCGGAGAGAATACCGACCATCCCCCATGTGATCATAATGCGCGCGATCCAGATCCGCGCGCCAACTTTCTGCATCGCCAGATTACTGGGGACCTCGAAAATAATGTAGGCGATATAGAACAGCGCCCCGCCCGCCCCGAAAGCAGCCTGCGTCAGGCCCAGATCCTTGTTCATTTGCAGGGCCGCAAACCCGGCATTGACGCGGTCGACGTACGAAATGAAATAGCAAACCATGAAAAACGGAAGCAGGCGCCATGTAATGCGGCGCATGGTTTCCGCTTCGATCCTCGGTAGCGGCGCGGAATTCATTGGCATGGCGTCCTCGTTTCGGGTTGACGGTCAGGCAGCCAGTTGGCGCAGGACGTATTGAAGAATTCCGCCGTTGCGGAAATATTCGAGCTCGTCGAGCGTATCGATGCGGCAGGTCAAGGGAATGATGGCCTTATTCGCACCATCGGACTCGCGGATCTCGATCGCGAGCTTCTGGAGATGCTGGGAAGGCCATTCTTTTTCCGCTGCGGCAAGCGAATAGTAGGCGCAGGTCTTTGCACCGACGACAAGTGTCTGGCGTGCGCCGAAGCTGTTGAGATACTGCTTCATGATCAAGTCCCCCCTTCGCTGCAATCGTGCGCGTCCCGCAGATCTGAAGCCGGTCTATTTCTCCGATGCGGCAAGGGGATCGAGACCCGCTTTTTTCAGAGTCGGAGCGGCTGCAGCTGAAGCGAGGAAGGCAATGAGAGCCCGTCCGGCTTCTGGCTGATCGGCGCTGGAGGTTATGCCTGCAGAAAAGATCGTAATTTTCTGGACGTCTGACGGGAGCGGCCCGACAAGGTCGGCTCCAGCGATCGGCAGGAGTTCGCTGATCTGTTGAAAGCCGAGTTCGGCGTCACCGCGTGCAACAACACTGGCGACCGGCTCGGCCGGAATCATCTTGGCTTTGTCCTTCATCTCGGCCGCAATCCCGAGACGCTTGAACAGCTCGTTGCCGACATAGACGCCGCTGGCGCTATCGGAGTATGCAACCGACTTCGCGTTCAACAGTGCCTGTTTCAATGCGTCGGACGTACTGATATCAGGCTTTGGCGTCCCGGCGCGTACCGCGATCCCGATCGGCGAGCGCACCAGGTCGACGCGGCTGGTTCTGACCGCCCTGCCCTGCTTGATCATCTCGCCCAGCGCGTCGCCGACCATGATGAGCACGTCCGCTGCCTCCCCACGTGCCAGTCGCACTGGGATAGCGTTCTCCGTCGTACCCATCGAAGGGCCATAGGCCGTGACGACCGTGTTTCCCGTCGCGCGTTCAAATTGCGGTACGAGCTCCTTGTAAGGCGTCGCCAAGCCTCCCGAGATCATGACCCTGACCTCGGACGCCCCGGCGATTCCCGCCGCGGCCGTCAAAACAATCAGCAAGCTCAGCGCAACTAGCCTGCGCACGACGATCGTCACGCTCATCGGCAATTTCCTTCGATGCTATTATTCGGGGACTGTGCTTGCTCGTTGACGGTCGAAATCATCGAGCACTTTGGTGGTCACGTCCCTATCGCCGTCTCAACCGAACTAGCGCCGGATAGCGCGCGTCGTTCCTGCGGCCTGTAAACGAGGTACGTCCCGGCCAGACCACAGAGCGCTGCCGCGCTCATCCAATATCCCGGCGATGCATTGTCACCAGTGGCAGCGATCAGCCAGGTGCAGATCGCTGCCGTAAACCCTCCGAACGTCGTTGCCAGACTATATGCGAGGGAGAATCCCGACGTTCGTACGCCTACCGGCATGACTTCGGTCAATGCGACGATCATCGCGCCGTTGTAGCTGGCGTAGATGAACGACAACCAAAGCAGGACCGTCAGCATCTTCGGGAACGTCGGGCCTGCGGCCAACCAGGAAAGCGCGGGATATGCAGTCAGAAATGCCAAAGTCGAAAAGGCGATGAGGATCGGCCGACGACCAATCCGATCGGACAACGAGCCCATGATGGGAAGCCAGATGAAATTCGATATTCCCACGCAAATCGTCACGATCAGGCCATCGGCCGCGGTCAGTTTGAGGACCGATTTGCCGAATGTCGGCGTGTAGACGGTAATGAGGTAGAACGACACCGTGGTCATGATCACCATCATCATCCCGGCAAGAACAATGCTCCAGTTTGCGAGGATGGAGCGATAGATCTCGCGGGGTGTCGGATGATGCTTCCGCGCCAGGAATTCATCGGTTTCCTGCAGCGAGCGTCGAATGAAGAACACGAAAGGAACGATCAGGCAGCCGATGAAGAACGGAATGCGCCAGCCCCAATCGTTAAGTTGTGCAGGTGCAAGCCATGCATTCAGAGCAAACCCCAGCGAGGCCGAGACGATGATCGCGACCTGTTGACTAGCCGATTGCCAGCTGGCGTAAAAACCCTTCTTTCCCGGTGTGGCCATTTCCGAGAGATAGACGGAAACACCACCAAGCTCGACGCCAGCCGAGAAGCCCTGCAGCAGGCGCCCAATCAAGACGAGGATCGGGGCCAAGATGCCAATGGTTGCGTAACTTGGCACGAACGCGATGAGCACCGTTCCGGCAGCCATGATGGATAATGTAACGATCAGGCCTTGGCGCCGCCCGATCCGATCCACGTAGGCGCCGAGGATGATGGCGCCGAGTGGACGCATCAGAAAGCCTGCGCCAAACGCGACAAACGTCAGCAGCAGTGACGCGTATTCATTTTCAAGCGGGAAGAATGCCTTGGCGATGTACGATGCGTAGACGCCCGACAGAAAGAAGTCGAACATCTCAAGAAAGTTGCCACTGGTGACGCGGAGCACCATGCCAAGCTTCGACTGTCCGGTGGTAGCCGTCATGCCGTCCTCCCTTTTTATCGTTTGTGATTCTTTGTCTTGTTCACCTGTCAGGCAGGTGTTGCAAACTTGATCGCGGCCGGATTGACCGATACGCGAGGCGCTATCGTTCAAGCTAGGCTGCCTCACCGTATATCAGCTGCCTGTCATCAACCTGTCGCTGATGCACCCTGCAGGAAATTTGGTCGAAGCCGGAGGTGAAGACGGCGCGCTTGGCGAGCCGGCAGATATGGGGATTTCTCTCGGATGCTATTCCGTTTGAAATCCAAATCCCTGGATCTCTATCGATCCTGCAATGCGCGGCGCCACTCTTTGAGAAAGCTCGCTCGTTTCGACTGATCGAGATAGGTGAGCAATTCTGCACCAATATGGATCGGCTTGACCGCGCCGCTGCGATCCGCAGGTATCACGCCTTGTGCGCCGAGACCGAGGCGCACAGGACCAACCGACCGGGCCAGGAGAAATTTCTGGCCGCGCTCCGAAAGCAAGTAATCAAGAAACAGTTTCGCGGATTCCGGGTGCGGCGCAGTGACAGGTATGAAGGCTATTCGCGACATCAAGGTGATGTAGTCGGCAGGAAACACGATTCCGATAGAGGCATCTTCCTTGGCCCGTTCGATCGCGTAAGACCCTATCATATTGTAGGCGATCAGATGTTCGCCGGATGAAATTCGATCAAGCACCGTTCCGGTGGTCGAGTAAAGCTTGATACCGGCGCCGCCAAAGGCACGGACCAAATCCCACGTTGTCCTGGTGATTCCGGCATCGCGCGTGATGAACAGGAAACCGGTCCCACTCTGCTCCGGGTCATAGGTTGCGATCTTGCCCCGATAGGTATCGGGCTTCCGGCTCAGAAGGCTCTTCAGATCCGCGCGGGTTCGAGGAACATCGCCCTCCGCGACGAGGTTCTTGTTATAAACAATGACAATCGGCTCCGCCGTGATGGCATAGGCTTCGTCTTTCCAGATTGCCCAATCCGGGATATGCGCAATTTCCTTCGAGACATAGGGTTGGGCATAGCCGTCATTGACGAGCTTGATCTGCAGATCCATCGCGGAGCTCCAGACAATATCTCCGGGTGCTGCGCTGGAGGTCGAGGGATCCACGACTTGATTGTAGATTTCGTTCGAGTTGATCTTTGTATGGACGATCTCGATGTCCGGATGACCTGCCCGGAAATCGGCAAGCAAGTCGGCGACGTCCGCGTCTTGGGTCGTCGATACGATGTTGAGTTGCTCTCGAGTTGCGGCGGGAACTGATGCTTGCCCCTTGAGAGGGCCGAGCTGCGCCTGCTCCGACATGGCAGGCCACGCCAGCAAGATTCCAACGCACAAGGCCAAGGCTTTGGCAGCCCCCATCGTGACGTGTCCTCGTCCATGAGCCGCTTTGCGGACTTTAGTTTGTTCAGGACTGCAGCCACTTCTACAGCGGCGCACAATCAGGCCTCAACTTGAGCTTTCACCATCACGCTTGGCAAGAGGAAAGCTCACGGAAACCCGCAGGCCCCGGCCTTCCGGGCCAGGTGCAAGCACGATTTGAGCCCCGAGACGGTCCGACAACGCTTTCACGATGGCCAGTCCAAGGCCGCTACCCTCAGGGCCGTTCGCCGTCGGAATCCGATAAAAGCGTTCGAAGACACGGGCCAGATGGGCCTCCGGAATTCCCGGACCGGTATCCTCGACTTCAATCCGCGCGGTCGTGGCGTCAACAACCGCGCGAACCAGGACCAACCCGCCGGGTCGGTTGTAGCGGATGGCATTGTCGATCAGGTTTGCCAGCAATTCGCCAATCAGGACGGTATTGCCGGCGATGACCGCGGGACCGTCAAATCGATCGAACTGGACGTCGATGTCGCGCGCGAACGCCTGTGGGGCACGCTCCGACAGGACATTGAAGGCGACCTCGTTCAGGTCAACGTTCTCCGCGGCCGGTTGCGCAATGTTCTGCTCGTCGACCCGAGCCAGTGTCACGAGCTGCTCGAGCAGCCGTTCAAGGCGGTTGATGGCGTTATCGACCTCGTCGAGGGCAGATTGGCCCGCCGGCGTCTCCGACCCCAGGCGTCGCACCAGATCGAGATGCGTTCGCAATATCGCCAACGGCGTTCGCATCTGATGCGAGGCATCGGCGGTGAATCGGCGCACCAGTCCAATGGCCAGATCCAGCCGCTGTAGCAGGGAATTTACCGCGAGCGCCGGTGCTAAAGCTTCCTGCGGCACCCGGGAAAGGTCAAGCGGACTGAGATTTGGACCGCCCTGGATGCCGCGCGCGTCGATTTCTTGTTTGAGTTCGCCAAGCGGCCTCAGGCCTCGATCGACCGCGTACCAGCCGAGGCAAGCGATGAGGCTAATCAAGCCTGCCTCGAGCATCGCCAGTCCGATCAGCATTTCACGTTCGACGACGCGGCGCGCCTGCACCGTTTCGGCCACTGCGACGAGGACCAGCCCTGGCCTGCCGTAGACCTGCCGCGCCTGCGCGCCGATACGAACCGTTTTGCCGCGGTACGCGCCATCGCGATGTCCGGTTTCGCCAGCCTTCAATCGATCGAACCCGGCGAGCGGAAGATCCTTGTAACCGGTGATCAATTCGCCGAGGTAAGTCACGCTGTAGTAAATGCTATCGTGCGACTGGCTCTCCAGCATGCCGAGCGCAACCTGCGGCAAGTCGACGGTCAGTTCGCCATCTTCCACGCCGACACGTTCGGCGATGGCGAGAATCGACCCATCGAGCAACCGGTCATGGACTGTCTGGACAACCCGCTGAATCAGCAACATACCGCCGATTCCAAGCACCATCGCCAATACAATGGCGGGCGCCACCAGATTGGTGAGGAGTGTTCGCCTCAACGACGGCCGCCAGGTGGCGATCACTATACCTCCAGCAGATACCCTAGCCCGCGGACGGTGCGGATCCGCGGCCCGTCGGGACCGAGTTTCTGGCGAACGCGACCAACATAGAGTTCCGCCGCGTTCGGCGCTACCGCCTCGTCGAAGCCAAACACCTCCGCGATCAGGCGCTCCTTGGAGACGACTTTGCCGACGCGGGTCATCAGCACCTCCAGCACGGCGAACTCGCGCCGTCGCAATTCAAGCGGCCGGCCGCTCAATGTAATCGTGCCCGCGGCGCGGTCGAACGCGAGCGGGCCACAGATCAAGGTCGGATTTGGAAGCCCCTGTCCCCTTCTCACGAGCGCGCGAACGCGGGCATCAAATTCGGCGATATCAAATGGCTTGGAGAGATAATCGTCGGCGCCGAGATCGAGCCCGCTGACCTTATCGCCGGTCGCATAACGGGCAGTCAGAATCATGACCGGAACGGTCGACCCGGCTTGCCGTATCTTGTGCAGGACACCGAAACCCGACACGTTCGGCAAGTTGATGTCCAGGATGATGAGGCTGTAGGGTTCCAGCAAGGCGGTCTGCGCCGCCGAAGCCCCGTCAGACTCGATATCGACGGCGAACCCGGACAGCTTGAGCCGCTCGGCAAGGCCCCGCGCCATGGCGGCATCGTCCTCGACAATCAGAATCCTCACTGAACAAACCCTTGCGTTCGCACCACCCGTGCGAGGGAGACGTTACCGTGAGGCTAGAAGCACAGTATCGAAAGATCAAATCGGAGCTTCCTCGCGGAGGCTAGCGGACTGGGTCAACGCGTCCAGTCCCTCGCCCTCCCTAGCAATCGTCACATCCCGCCTGTATAAACCGGTAGCTTCTTCCGCAACTCGAAGGAGCTCATATGAACGACCTGCACACTTGGCTTTCGCAACAGCACCACGGCCTGCGGACGTTCCGGATCTTTCAGCAAAAGCTCGAGACGCTCGGCCGCGACGACCCCGAACAGCGCGGCCTGTGCCGTCTGTTGAGCGGCCTCGTCGGCAGCTATGTCGAGACGTTCGATGAGGCCCCGCTGCCCGTCGAGGTCGCTGACGACGCCTATCATCGCCTGCTGACGCTGGTCGCAAGCCTCGACCTCGAGGGCGACACCAGCCGGCGGCTCGCGGACATCAACCGGGTTGCGACCTGCGAACTCTGGCAGTGACAAGCGCGGGCGGCGTACGGCTCGCATCCGCATCCTTGGGACACTTCGCCAGAGGACCGCGTGCTTCCGGCACGCCCACGCTCGGCGGTTCGACTTCGCCGGGCCAGTCCCTATATCGTGTGGCAACACGCATCGATGCAGCGAGCAGCTTTGATGGCCAGGAGACGCGCGACCGAAACGGAAGCCGACGATCTCCCCCGCTATTTCGTCTGGGTGCGCGGCCTCGAGGGCCCCGAACCGCAGAAATGGATGACGATGGATCTCGGCGTCGGTGACTGGAAACGGCCGCTCGTGCTCGCCTATCTGGAGCTGCCGGAGGGCGAGCGACACTTGCCGTTGTCGGCGCTGGCCCGGCGATATCCGCCGCCGCGGGGAGAGGCTTCGTAGAGGGGCCATCCTGGGCGGACGCGAGGATCTCACCAGCCCCTCAACCCAGGGCGAGCAACGCCGCACGGCGCGGGTCAGGGTGCAGCATCTGCCCGCGCCGCCGACGCTATCGGCCGCAGCAAAGCGGTAGGCGGCGTCCGCGAGGGTGCGGAAGAGTGACAATGCGCCCCCATGATTATGGGTGTCGCGGCGCCGGCACCGCGGCTAAACTTGGCCGTGCGCCGCGGGGGACACGCGGTGCAGGGCGATGATCATGACCGAACAGGGCGAGACGGGTGAGGCCATCACCATCCTCCTCGTCGAGGACGACGCGCCGACCTGCTGGCGGCTCCACGACGCGCTGGTCAAGGCCGGCTACGAGGTGCGCAGCGCCGGCACGCTCGCAGAGGCCCGCGCCGGGCTCGGCGAGCGGGCACCGCGCGTGCTGCTCACCGATCTGCGGCTACCCGACGGCCACGGCGTCGAGCTGATCCGCGAGACAAGGCAACGCTTTCCCGACACCGAGATCATGGTGATCTCGGCGCTCGGTGACGAAGAGAGTGTGATCTCCGCGATCACGGTCGGCGCCACCGGCTATCTCCTGAAGGATGCGTTCCCCACTGATATCGCCACCACCGTGCGCGATCTGGTCGCCGGCCATTCGCCGATCTCGGCCTCGATCGCCCGCTTCATCGTGCGCAGAACGCAAGGTTCCGCGCAGAATGCGGCCGAGCCTCCGCCTGGTCCCGCGCTCAACACCGCAAGGCTCACCCCGCGCGAGATCGACATCCTCTGGGGCATCGCCAAAGGTTTCAGCTACGCCGAGATCGCGAGCCATCTCGGCCTGTCCCGGCAGACCGTGCCCGGCCACATCAAGAACATCTATCGCAAGCTAGAAGTGCACACCCGCAGCGAAGCGGTGTTCGAAGCGGTGCAGCAGGGCCTGATCAAGCTGTGAGCGAGATCGCGGCCAAGGCACCGGTCAAACCCGCGCGGCGCCGGCTGCTGGTCTCGCGCCTCGTACCCTATCTGCTGCTCCAGGCGCTCATAGTTGTCGCGACCGTCCTCGGGCTGCGGCTGCTCCAGCCCAGCGACCCCGACGACTTTGCCCTGAGCGAATTCTCGCTGCGCGAGGACGGCGTGGCACGTCCGGTGACGCTGCCGCATTTCACGTCGTCACGCTATTCCCTGGCCGACCCGCCGCTCTACACCGGCACCTTCACCTTCCGCCGCGGCGACGTGGCGTCGGGATGGTCGGTACTCCTGCCGCGCTTCAGCAACGCGGTGGAAGTCGCAATCAACGGCGTCGTCATCCTGGATTCCCGACGCGATGCCAACGCCAACCGGCCCGACCGCAACACTCCCCAGATCGCGTCAATCCCGTCCTCGCTGCTGCGCGAGGGCGCGAACGAGATCACGGTGCGGCTGTTGGTTTGGGGACCGCTCAAGGGCTTTCTCGACACCGTCTATGTCGGCCCGGATGCGGCCTTGCGGCCGGCCTACGAGACACGCACGCTGATGTTCGTCACGTTGCCCGTGGTGTTCTCCGCCTGGCAGTCGATCCTCGCCGTCATCCTGGCGATCATGTGGCTGATGCGCCGCCGCGAGCCGGTTTACGGCGTCCTCGCCGTGGCGATGGTACTTGGCGTGGTGCAGGCCTTCGCGCCGCCACCGGTGCCCCCCGTCAACACGTCCCGGCTCGCCGCGGTGTTGCTCGCGTCCGCACCGATCGAGAGCGCCCTGGTCGTCGTCTTCGGCGTGCTGTTCTTCGGCTGGCGCTGGCCGCGTTACGGCATGCTGCTGTTCGCACCGGGGCTCGTCGTGTTCGGTGTCGGACTGATCGCCGGCCCGCCGCTGCCGCGCATTCTGTTTCTCCTGCTTGGCATTCCGACCGTCGGTCTCTGCCTGCTCCTGATGGCCTGCGTCACCGCTGCCGCGGTGGTGCGGCGGCAGGACGCGGCAAGCTTCACGCTCGGCTGCGCGGTGACCATCGTGCTGATCTGCTGGGTCCACGACATGCTGTCGGTGTTCGAGATCGTGACCAACGAGCGCATCTTCCTCTCGCGCCTGTCCTATTCGGCGATGCTGGTCGCGATCGGCGCCGGCTTGACCTGGCGGTTCGCGCGCGCGCTGAACCAGGTCGACAGCTTTGCCGACCAGCTCGTGACGCGCGTACGCGAGGCTGAGGAGCGGCTGAAGGCGAGCTTTGCCCGCGAGGAGGAGCGTGCACGGGCCGCCGCGCTCGCCAATGAGCGCACGCGGCTGATGCGCGACCTGCATGACGGCCTCGGCGGCCAGCTCATCAGCATCGTGGCACTGTCCGAGCGCGGGCACGAGGGCGCGACCATCACCGACGCCGCCCGTGCGGCGCTGAAGGACCTCCGCCTCGTCATCGATTCCATGGACGACATCGGCGGCGACCTGATGCTCGCACTCGGCTCCTGGCGCGAGCGCGCGACCGCGCAATTGCGACCGCACGACATCGCACTCGACTGGCACGTGGCCATGCCGCAGGGGCTACCGCTGCATCCCGAGCTCAGGCCATGGCATGTCATCCAGATCGTGCGCATCCTCGACGAGGCCGTGACCAATGCGGTCAAGCACGCAGAGGCCCGCCGCATCGCGGTCACCATCGAGACGGTCGACGAAGGTCAGGGACCGTACGGTGTGATCAAGGTCGCGGATGACGGCAAGGGCTTTGCGAACGGTTCTGTGCCGGTCGGCAGCGGCGGAGCCACCGACGCGAGCCAGACCGCGCGGGGCCTTCGCAACATGAGGAGCCGTGCCGCGCGCTGCGGGGCAATGCTCGATCTGAGCTCGGATTCCTCAGGCACGCGCGTGCGGCTGCAATTGCCGCAGGTTTTCCCCGACAGCGATGCCGCCGTCGGCTGAAAAGCCCCCTCTCCGAACGTGTGGGACGCGCGGAGAGAGGGACGGGCCGGATGATTTGCCTGCGGAGGACGGGGGGTCGTCCGCAATGCTCCTTCGCCCGAACTCTTTGTCTTTCTCAGCGCACGCCGACGCGATTGACCGGACCACCGCGATTCATCGGCGTGCCCGCGCGCACGCCGACACCGGGCGCACCGACCCCGGGTGTCGCGACCGCGACCGCGGCGGCCGGCGCAACAACCACTGCCGCTGTCGGCCGCACCACGCAGCCCTTGGGTATGCCGACCGTCTTGCAATAGACCACCGCCTGCGCCGGGCTCGTGCCCAACGAAACCATCGCCGCACCTGCCAGCGCCAAAATCGTCAGCCCGGCGCTCAGCGCTCCCGCTCTTTTCGACATCTTGCTCTCCTGCTTCCCGTTCGGTGGCCCGATGCAATCACCGGGTCTCGCAGCCGACGTGCAGCCTGAATGACAAAAGACGGCGCGCTGATACATGCCATGAAAATGGGGGTACGGCGGCGGGACGGGCTGGCCGATGCCATGAACATGGCATGGACCTGCGCCCGGGGCTCGCGAGATGGTCCGGCCCACTTGATCCCAGGCGGGACCAACGACATTCCCAAGGAGGTGTTTTATGAAGATTTCGGTTCTTGTCGTGCTGCTGCTCGCCGCTACCGCCCAGACCGCCGCTGCGCAATCCGGTCCGACGCCGCAGGAGCAGATGACCTGCCGAAGCGACGCGAGCAAATTCTGCGCCGAACACATCGGCAAGCCGCCGCAGATGAATGCCTGCCTGCGCGAGAACAAGTCGAAGCTTTCGGACGGCTGCCGCAAGGTCGTGGAGTCACACGGCGGGTAAGTGCTCGCCATCCACAGCACAAACCTCGCCGGCGCCAATGCCGTCAGGCCAATAGACGTCGATGCGCCGGTCATAGAGGATGGACGCTAATCGTCGTCTCCGAATAGCCTGATCTGCGGAAAACCGCCGTGCGGCCTGCTCGGGACCTCGCGTGCATCGGCATCTTCGCGGATGTTGCGCGCGACGTCGTCCCAATCGGTGCGGTCGCGCATACCACGCGGCTCGCGGAAATCGTAATGACGGCGCTCGGCCCAGCGCTCACGGCGCTCCGTCCGGCGCCGTTCAGACGTGGCGCGCTTGACGTCAGAATCCCTGGCTTTGGCATAGGCGTTGTCGGATGACGGCTCTGTCGATGCCTGTCGCTCGGCAGGCTTTGCGACTTGCGGAGGCGACGCCGGTGGCGGTTTCGGGGGCTCCACCGCGGCCGCTTGCGAAGGCTGTTGCGCTGGCTGTTCAGCGTTGGCTTGAGTGGTCTGCGTGTCGGGCTTCACCGCTTCGGACTTTGCCTCAGGCTTGGACTCGGCCTTCGCGTCGGATCTGGCGTCGGATTTGGCTTCGGCCTGCGCTGGCGCGGCGACCATGGCGCCGAATGCTTGCGAGCCGGTGAGATATTGCAGGCGCTCGGATGGCGCGTCCGTCGTGGCGGGCTTGGCGTCAGCGCGCTGCGCGATCTTGCTGGTATCAGGCCCCTGCTTGGGCGAGACCGGATTCATGATATTGCCGGCGACAATGCCGCCGCCGAGACCAATGGCGATGGCTGCGACGATGGTTCCTGCACCGACGAAATAGGCTGTCGAGGCGCGCATTGGTCCACTCCCTCTTTGGAGCGGGCAACGCTTCTCGATTGCCTGATGTTCCCGATACATGCGCAGTTCCGGAAGGAACTTGCGCGTCAGATCTGCTGCGCGACCTTCTCGAGCCCGATGATGCGGGCGAGTTTGCGCACTTCCTCTTTCTGGTCGTCACGCAGCTGGAACAGGAGCGGCATCGCGGCCGACTTCAACTGCTGGACCTCGTCGCAATTGGGATCGATCGGCACGCCCTGCACGTTCGGATTGGACAGCTTGTTTGCCGAGATCTTGCGGACGACGTTGCGCAGCGCGGTTTCGACCGAGGGCCAGTAATATTCCTGCGACGACGACAACTTCAGACGGTCCCTGATGCCCGCGATCTGCACGTCGGACAGGAGCGAATAGGATTTCTGCGGCTGCGGCTTGGCAACGACCTTCGGCTTGGCCGGGACTTCGACGGCAGGAATCTCTGCAGCGGCCGGAGCCTCGTTCACGCTCGCCTTGGGCATCGGGAAATCGGATGGCGTGGCGGCGGCAAACGCCTGGCGCAGCGGCTCGGTCAGCACGGGCATTTGCGAGAGCTTGTCGGCCGGAACGTGGACCGGGTCGATGGCGGCCGAGGCCAGCGCCAGCGTCGGAACCAGACGGTCAGCCTTGGCCGCCCGATTGGTTGCAAGCGGCTTGGGTGCCGGCGCCTGCGTGATCATTTCGGCGCTGACGCTGGGCACGCTGTCGCGGCCGAGAATGGCGGTGGTGGCGGCGCCGAGGACGAGGAAGCAGGTCAGCACGACGATGGTGATGGCTTTCGACAAACGTCTCTCCGCAACCGGCTTCAAGTCCACGTGATCACTGCCCGGAAACTGGGCGAAAATTAAGGCTTAACCGTGCCATCGCGGCGGCAATCGCGCGGACTGCGGCGACATCACCTAGAAGGATCAACAAAATCAGGCAGCTAGCGCCAGATCGTAAGCGTCCTGGATGTCGGCCACGATCTCCGAGGCCTCCCAAACTCCACGCGGCTCGACCGACTGCAGCGCCACCGTCCAATTGCCGCCCCGGCGGGTGCGGGGGACGCTGACGATGTCGAAGCGCACGTTGCGGCACAGCGGATGGCGGGCCAGCGCATGGGCTACGCGAATGCGAATTTCGTCCAGCGAAGCCGCCGTCTTGGTGTTGAGAAAGTCGAAGTCCATCGCCTGTCCCTCTCGGTCCTGATTGGCGCCTGAGGGGGATTCTGGGCGATCGATGGTTAATCTGCCGTTAAGTGTGGGGCTGCGGAGCCATGCGGGATTAACTGTGACCGATGCGACGGTATCTCCTTCCCTCTCCCGGTTCTTCCGGAAAAGGGGGCCGGGTCTACCGCTCCACCGCCTCACGGTATTCCGCGAGCGTTGATGCGACGAGGTCGTCAACCGCGAGAACATCGGTCACGCCGGATGTCGAGTGCCCACCGCTCCAGATATCGCGCCAGCGCTTTGGCCGGTTCTCTCGTGCGGTAACGTCGATGTCCTTGCCGATGTCGATCGCGCCGCGCGCCGGCAGATCGTCGGGATCGAGACCCGCGGCGACGATCGACGGCTTCAGCATGCTGGTTTGAAGTCCCGTGAATGCGGTGGTCAGCAGGATATCGGCGGCGCTGCTCTCGACCAGAAGCCGCTTGTAACGATCATCCGCCATGCTCTCGTGGGTCGCGATGAACTTTGTACCCATGTAGCCGAGATCGCAGCCGAGCACTTCGGCCGCGCGCAATGCGTAGCCGTCGCTGATGCCCCCCGCGAGCACGATGATGCCATCGTAGAACGCGCGCACCGCGCGGACGAAGGCGAACGGGTTGAGCCAGCCGGTCTGGCCGCCCGCGCCCGCAGTGAGCAGCACGAGCCCGTCGGCACCTGCTTCCGCCGCGCGTTCGGCGTGGCGGATCGAGGCAACATCCGCAAGCACCAATGCGCCGGCGTCGTGCAGCGGCTTCAGCACCGGCGTGGGGGAGCCGACCGAGGTGATGACGATCTCCGGCCTGTGGTGCAGCAACACGGCGAGATCCTGCTGCAGCCGTGCATTGGAGCGGTGCACGATCAGGTTTGGGCAAAGCGGCGCGGCCTTGCGGCCGGTTTGATCTTCGTGCCGCAGCAGCCGCGTTTCGATGTCGGTGAGCCATTCATCGAGTTGTTCGGTGCTACGGCAATTCGCGCTGGGGAAGCTGCCGATCACGCCGTTGCGGCAGGCAGCTACCATGAGCTCGACGCCCGACACGAGAAACATCGGCGCGGCAATCAGCGGCAGGGCGAGACGACCGTGGAAATGTTGCAGCCGATCTGACGTCACGCATGCCTCCCTCGCGCGGGCTTAGTCGTTCCATCCCGCATTCCCTGTGCTAGCGTCGCGATAAACATTGGCACGCCAGAAGCCGATGACAAAGCAGCGAGGAAACATATGTCCGATCCGCTCTACGCATCGTCCCCGACTTGCGCGCAGGCGCTGCGGGCGCTGTCGCGCTATCCGGGCCGCACCGCGTTCGCGTGGCCCGGCGGATCGCTGAGCTATCAGGGCACCATCGACCTGATCGGGCGCATCCAGGGCGTGTTCATGCGGCTTGGATTGCAGCCCGGCGCGCGGGTCGCCTTCCTCACCGCGAACCGCGCCGACACATGGTGCACCGGCGTCGCCGCGCAATTGTCGCGGCTCTGCGTCACCTGGCTGCATCCTTTGGGATCGCGGGCAGACCAGCTGTTTCAGCTCGAGGATTCCGAGGCCGAGGTGCTGGTGGTCGATGCGGCCGCCTTCCGAGATCGCGGCGGCGAACTCGCCGCGCAGGCGGCGTGGCTCAAGGCGGTCTTCACCATGGGACCGGCCGCCTATGGCGTCGACCTGTTGCAGGCGATCGAGATCGAAGGCCATGCCAGCGCGCATTGCCTCGCCGGCCCCGACGATCTCTCCACGCTGAATTATACCGGTGGCACGACCGGCAAATCCAAGGGCGCGTTGCGCTACCACCGCGAAAATGCCGGGGCCGCGGCCGCGATCCTCGCCGACTTCGAGATCCCCGATGGCGCGCGCTACCTCGCGGTGGCACCGATCAGCCATGTCGCCGGCACGAAGGTGCTGCCGACCCTGATGCGTGGCGGCACCGTGCACATGCTGAAGGGTTTTGATCCCGAGGCGGTGCTGGCGACGATCGCGCGCGAGCGCATCAACTTCACGCTGTTCGTGCCGACCATGATCTATGTGCTGCTCGATCATCCCGCATTGAGCAGGACCAAGCTCTCCTCGCTCGAACTGGTGCTCTACGGCGCCTCCGCGATGTCGCCGAGCCGCTTGATCGAGGGCATCGAGCGGATCGGGCCGGTGTTCTCGCAGCTTTACGGCCAGACCGAATGCTATCCAATCTCGGTGCTGCGCAAGGCGGATCACGATCCCAGGACGCCCGAACTGTTCCTGTCCTGCGGCTTCCCGATCGCGGCCTGCGAGGTCCGGATCCTCGACGACAACGATCAAGAAGTGAAGACGGGCGAAGCCGGTGAGATCTGCGTGCGCGCCCCGCACGCGATGGCGGAGTACTGGAAGCGGCCCGACATCACCGCCGAGACGCTTCGGAACGGATGGGTCCATACCGGCGACATCGCGCGCAGGGACGAACGCGGCTACATGTTCATCCTCGACCGCAAGAAGGACATGATCGTCTCCGGCGGCTTCAACATCTTTCCGCGGGAAATCGAGGACGTGCTGTCACAGCACGCCGACGTGGCCATGGTCGCGGTCGTCGGCATCCCTGACGAGAAATGGGACGAAGCCGTCACTGCCATCGTCGTGCCGCGCGAGGGCGCTACGCCTGACGCCGACGAGCTGATCAACATGGTGAGAACGCGGAAGGGCTCGGCTCACGCGCCCAAGCATATCCAGTTCGTCAGGCAATTGCCGATGACCGGCGTCGGCAAGGTCGACAAGAAGGTGCTGCGCGCGGAATTCTGGAGCGGGCGGGACCGGATGGTGGGGTAGCTCCTGCCCCGGCCGCGGCGCAGTCTCACGCAGCCCCTCACCGCTTCTCGATCACCAGGCTCTGCACGGCGCGGCCAAAATACCCCGTCCGGTCCGCCAGCCGCGACATCGCAAGCCCGGCACCATCGGGGCCGATCCAGGAATCACCGTCGAGCAGGATCCATTCGCCGACCGGCTGGCGCGCAAAGCTCACGGTGAGGTCAGCGTTGATGTAGGTCCAGGCGCGGAAATCGAGCGACGAGGCGGTGCCGTTGGAAAAATCGGCCGCGACCACGGCGCGCATCGCCTGCGAGAGCGGTTCGCCTGCGATCAGGGGATGGTCGACGCGAAACCAGATCGCGCCGGCGCCGGCTTGCCCGAAGCGGCCGCGCGCGGCGCGCATCGACACCGATCGCACGAACGGGCTGGTGGCGGCATGACCGTCCTCGAGCAGCGAGTCCTCCGGCGACGGCAGCGTAACCGGCAGTGCCTTGATGTCATCGGGCAGCGTCAGCGCCTGGCGCTTGATCTTGAGCACGGTGGCGCCGACCACCTGTACGCCGTCGGCGAGCAGCTTGACCCCGCAGAGCTGGATCTTGCGGCCCTCGCGCAAGACCTCGGTCGCGATCGTGAGCGGCGCCACCGGAACCGGGCGCATCAGGTCGATGGTGACGCGCGCGATGTCCATCGCGACAGGCGTCGGAATACGCTCAGCCGCCCACGTCACCAGCGAGGCCGGCGCCGAGCCGTGCTGCATGCGCCGGTCCCACGGGCCGGCGGCATCCGGGCTGGTGATGACGCTGTTGCCGTCGACGCGGTAGATGGCCGTCATTGGGAGGGCCATTACAACGGCGGATCGATCGCTTCGTCGTACTCCTTCTTGAAGCGCGCGATCAGCTCGGCGGCGGGAAGAATGCCGTCGACGCTGCCGATGCCCTGGCCGGAGCCCCAGATCTCCTTCCAGGCCTTCGGCTTGGCGCGCTCACCGGAGGCGTCGGTGCCGAAGTTCATCTTCGAGGGATCGGACGTCGGCAGGTTCTCCGGATCCATGCCGGCGGCGAGAATCGACGGCTTCAGATAGTTGCCGTGCACGCCGGTGAACAGGTTGGAATAGACGATGTCGTCGGCCGTCGCGCCCGCGATCATCTCCTTGTACTTCTCGACCGCATTGGCTTCCTTGGTGGCGATGAAGGCCGAGCCGATATAGGCAAAGTCGGCTCCGAGAATGCGCGCGGCGCGGATCGCCTTGCCGTTGCCGATCGCGCCCGACAGCGCGATCGGGCCGTCGAACCATTTTCGTGTCTCGGCGACGAATGCCAACGGCGAGATCGTGCCGGCATGGCCGCCGGCGCCCGCCGCGACCAGGATCAGGCCGTCGGCGCCCTTCTCGATCGCCTTGTGCGCAAACTTCTGGTTGATCACATCGTGGAAAACGATGCCGCCCCAGCCGTGCACGGCCTGGTTCAGCTCCTCGCGCGCGCCGAGCGACGAGATGATCATCGGCACCTTGTACTTGGCGCAAAGCTGCATGTCGTGATCGAGCCGGTTGTTCGACTTGTGCACGATTTGGTTGACCGCGAACGGCGCCGACGGCTTGTCCGGATGCGCGCGGTCATAGGCCGCGAGCTCTTCAGTGATCCGCGCCAGCCACTCGTCAAGCAGCTCCGGCGGACGCGCGTTCAGCGACGGAAACGAGCCGACCACGCCCGCCTTGCACTGCGCGATCACGAGATCGGGCACCGAGATGATGAAGAGCGGCGAGCCGATCACGGGGATCGACAGGCGTCCCCTAAACAAGGCAGGCATGGACATTGCGAGACGATCCTCTGTTGGCGGTCACATCGAAGTTGGGAGCCATACCAACAAGGCAATCTTTCCACTGTCAAGTATTGCGTTTTGGCGCCGTGGAGGACGCCGTTACCGCAATTCCAAACAGCGGAATTCCTGCTTCCGTCATTCCGGAGCGACGCGTAGCGTCGAGCCCGGAATCCATCGGGCCTCGGCACGAATGGCGAAATGGATTCCGGGCTCGCGCTTCGCGGGCCCGGAATGACGGGAGGAGAGAGCGGCGCCTATGCAAGCAAATCCGGATTGATCAGCCGCTCGAACGAGAACATCTCGTCCCATTTCTCCTGGGTCAGCAGCTTGCGTTCGACCACGACGATCTGGTGCAGCGACTTGCCGCTCTTGTAGCCCTCGCGCGCGATCTCGGCGCATTGCTTGTAGCCGAGCAGCGGCTTCAGCACCGTGACGATACCGAGCGAATTCAGCACCATGTTGCGGGTGTGCTCCTCGTTGGCAGTGATGCCGACGACGCAATTCTCGCGCAGGCTGTTGACCGCGCGCTCCATGGTGCGGATCGAGAAGAACAGCGCGAACGAGATCACCGGCTCCATCACATTGAGCTGGAGCTGACCGGCGGACGCCGCGAGCGTCACGGTGGTGTCGAGCCCGATCACGAGGAAGCTGGTCTGGTTGACGACCTCGGGGATCACAGGATTGACCTTGCCGGGCATGATCGAGGAACCCGGCTGAAGCTGCGGCAGGTTGATCTCGTTGAAGCCGGCACGCGGGCCCGAGGCGAGCAGGCGGATGTCGTTGCAGATCTTCGTTAGCTTGCTCGCGGTGCGTTTGAGAACGCCGGAGAGCTGCACATAGGCGCCGGTATCCGACGTCGCCTCGACGAGATCGCCGGCGAGGATGAAGTCGACGCCGGTGAGCGCGCTCAGATGCCGGACCGCGAGCTTGGGATAACCGTGCGCCGCGGTGACGGAGGTGCCGATCGCGGTGGCGCCGAGATTGATCTCGCGCAGCAGCGCACGGGCCTCGGAGATTCGATCGACCTCCTCGCCCATGGTGGTCCCCCAACCGCGGAATTCGGCGCCGAGTGACATCGGCACCGCGTCCTGCAAATGGGTGCGGCCCATCTTCAGCACGCGCTCGAACTCCCTGCCCTTGGCGAAGAACGCCTCCTGGAGCTGGCGCAGCGCCGTCATGTAGCTCTCGAGCCGCAGGATCAGCGCCAGCCGAAAGGCGGTCGGATAGGTGTCGTTGGTCGACTGGCCGTAATTGACGTGATCGTTGGGGCTGACGTGCTGGTAGTCGCCCTTGGCGAAGCCGAGCGATTCCAGCGCGAGATTGGCGATCACCTCGTTGGCGTTCATGTTGGTGGAGGTGCCGGCCCCGCCCTGGATGAAGTCGGTGACGAACTGGTCCATCATATCGCCGGCGATGACGCGATCGCAGCCCACGATGATGGCTTCCGCGACTTTGGTGTCCACCGCGCCGAGATCGCGGTTGGCCATGGCGGCGGCCTTCTTGACGTAACCAAGCGCCTTTACGAAGTAAGGCTCCTGGTTCATCGGAATGCCGGTGATGTGGAAGTTCTCCTTCCCGCGGATGGTCTGGACGCCGTAATAGATGTCGTCGGCGATCTCACGCTGTCCGAGGAAGTCCTGCTCCGTGCGACTCATGGGCGCTCCTTGCTTGCTCGCGCGACGTCCTTAGTTCTGGCACAGCGCGCTGGTGACGAAGGTGTCGGTGCGGCAGTCATCCGGTTTGCGTTGCCTGCCCGGGATCAGAACCTTGGCCGAGCACTTTTCCGCGGAATCGGCATTCAGGCTCTTGCCTTCCGTGTAGCCCTTGCTCTGGCAGAGTTTGTCGGCGGCGAGCTTGCAGTCGGGCGCGCCGTTCGACGAGGCCGGACAGGCGACGCGTCCCGACACCATGGTCGACGGCTTCGCCAGGCGCGACAAATCGTTCATGGTCTCGCTCGGACTTTTGATCGGCGGCAGGATCGACGGCAGCTTGTCGAACAGCTTGCCCATTTCGTTGATCAGCCCGGGATTTTCCTCATGCGCCGGCGGCGACGAAGGAGCTGTCGAGGGCGCCGGTGCGGCCTGCGGTCCTTGCTCCTGCAAGCCGAGCGCCGGCGGCGCGGATTGCGGCCATCCGGTGCCGCCGGCAACGAGCAGGAGCGAAAGCACCGCAAATGTCAGCGTGCCCAGCCGCAGGACCGGATTGCCGGATCGAAGCATCATGACGGCAACCGTAGCCGAACGAGGCGCGGCGGCAAAGCGCCTTGGAGTTAGATCAACTTGATTGCGACGACAAAGCCGAGCACGAGCACCGCAGCGCCGATTGCCACCACCAATCCGAGATGCTTCTCGATCTTGACCCGGATCCAGTCGCCGTAGCGGTTGAGCAGGATCGCCACGATAAAGAAGCGCCCGCCACGCGCCACGATCGAGCACAGGATGAAGAGCCCGATATTGTAGCCGGCAAAGCCGGACGTGATGGTCACGAGCTTGTAGGGGATCGGTGTCAGGCCCTTGAGCAGGATGATCACGGCGCCCCATTCGGCATAGGAGGCGCGGAAGGCGTCAACCTTGCCGCCGAGGCCATAGACCTCGATCAGCCAATGGCCGACCGAGTCGAAGAGCAGCGCACCGATGGCGTAGCCCAACAGACCACCCAGCACCGACGTCGCAGTGCAGATCGCCGCATAGACCCAGGCGCGCTGCGGGCGCGCCAGTGACATCGGGATCAGCATCACGTCCGGCGGGACGGGAAAGAAGGAGCTTTCAGCGAAAGCCACGGCGCCCATGATCCAGAGCGCGTAAGGCTTGTGAGCGGCGTCGATGCACCAGTCGTAGATACGTTTCAGCATGGCGCCGCGATGAAGCACCATGGGACGGATTTGTCCATGCCGAGATGGGACCGATTTGTGCCAATACTAGTGGCGCTTGCGCGCGCTGCGGCCTTCGAGCGCGACGATAGGCCGCCTGGCGGCGACCCGCGGTGACGCAACTTTGGGCAGCTTCATCGCCGACTTCGGCAGCTTCTCGGCGATGCCGAGCATGTCTTCACGCCGCGTCATCTCGCGCCAGACGTCCTCGGGGCGCACGCCGGCCGAGGCCCATAGCACGATCAGATTGTAGAGTAGATCGGCGCTTTCCCGGATCACGGCTTCGCTATCGCCGTTGACCGCGTCGATGACGACCTCGATGGCCTCTTCAGCCAGTTTCTTCGCCATTTTTGACGGGCCGCGCTGAAACAGCCGCGCGGTGCGCGATGTTGCCGGATCAAGGTCCCTGGCCGCGAGCACAGCCAGATATAGCCGCTCAAGCGAATCACTCATGGTACTCGAAACTACTCTAAACCCATGGCGAGCGCGTTAACGCGCGATAGTAAAAGCCCAAAATGGGCCGCCGCGGCAAGCACGACGGCCCGTTTGTGGTCAACCTTTTGCGGCCAAACCTAGTAGCAGTTGGTGTGGTAGCCTTGGCCGCAAAGCTCCGACGGAGCGGTGCCGCCGTAGCGCTGATACTGGTAGTTCGGGCCGGGTCCGTAATACGGGCCATCACCGTAATAGGCAGGGCCGCTGTAATAGGCGGGACCGCCATAATAAGGGCCGTCGTCATAGGCGTAGGCATTGCGGGTCGCGGCGATTGCGAGGCCGGTGCCGATAGCACCGGCAATGGCCGCGCCGGCAAAGGCCGCGCCGCCGCCACCATGCCAATGGCGGCCGCCCGCGTATGAAGCGGTCGGGGTCATTGCGGTCAGCGCCAGCACCGCGGCGGTAGCGAGAAGGGCCTTACGGCCGGCAAATCCTGAAAATCTGTCAAACATGTCCTGGACCCTCCTTGGGACCTCGAATGGTGCCTGATGACAGGCTCGTGTCTCTCAAACACCTGCATCCCATGTTGGGTTCCCCAACCCCAACACAAGCTGAACGGAGTTGCGTGATCGTGACGCAACCGCCGCTCATCCGCCGTTCATATTGGCGCAAACAGACTGCTACGCCCGCCGGCGCTGCGAGCGTCACGAACCACAATGCGGGACCGGCGCCACTGATGTTCGGATTCAGGACCACTGCCCTTCGTTGCCTACCGGCCCTTGCAATCTTGCTTGCGGCGCTGACTGCGCGCGATGCTACCGCGGCCGAGACCGTCGCGCCCTCCATTGCAATCCACTTCACCTTCGACCGCCCGATCGATGCGAGCATGGCGCCGTTTTTTCTTGCCGCAAAGGACGGCAGCTTTAGCGCCGAACGTCTCAACGTCTCCTTCAGCAGCGCGGCCGGATCGCCGGCGGCGCTTGCGCGCGTCGCCAAGGGCGATAGCGAGTTCGCGCTCGTCGACATCAACGAGCTGATCCGCTTCCGCGACAAGGATCCGGCACCGGTCAAGTCGGTGTTCGTGCTGTTCAACCGCGCGCCCTACGCGATCGTCGCCCGCAGGAGCCGTGGCATCCACCTCATGCCCGACCTGGACGGCAAGACCGTCGGCGTCGCGGATAGCGATCTGTCGATGCGGCTGTGGCCGGCGCTGGCGCAGCAGAACGGCATCGACACGGCTCACGTGAAATTCCACAAGATCAGCGCCGCGGTGCCGCGGGACAGGTCGATGCCGTCGCCGGCTTCAGCTATCTCTCGGCAGTGAACCTGCGCGACCGCGGCGTGCCAGGCGGCGATCTCGTCGCGCTTCGCTATGCCGATTATGGTTGCGAGGCCTATGGCTTTGCCGTCGTGGTCAACCCGGCTTTCGCCGCGTCCAGGCCGGACAGCGTGAAGGGATTCGTCCGCGCATTGATTGCCGGCATCAACGCGACCGTCAAGGACCCGGCGCGCGCGGCGGACGAGGCCGCGAGCCGCATTGAGGACGGCGACCGCGATCTTGAGCTGGAGCGCCTGCGCACCGTCCTCGTCGACAACATCCTGACCGACGAGGTCCGTCGCAACGGCCTCGGCGACATCGACCCGGCGCGCATGGATCGCGCGATCGACCAGATCGGGCAGGATTTCAAATTCCGCAAACGGCCGGCGGCGGACGATATCTTCGACGGCGGCTTCCTGCCGCCGCTCGCAGGGCGGTTGATCAACTGAGCAAAACCGACAGCTTCCGCTATATCTCGCAGCCGATCCCTGATTAGAGTATGGGCTCACTCCAGCCGCCCGAGCTCCTCGCCCATGCCCATTCTCCGCCTCTACACCCGTGTTCTCGAGCTGCTCGGCAAGGAGGCACGGCTGGGCTGGCTGCTCGCGATCGTCAATCTCCTGCTTGCGGGTTCGCAATTCGCCGAGCCGGTGCTGTTCGGCCGGATCGTCGACGTGCTCTCCGGCAAGACGGTCGCAGGCTCCAACTCGGCCTGGCCGTTCCTGGTTGCATGGGTTGCGTTCGGACTGTTCACCATCGCCTGCAGCGCGCTCGTGGCGTTGCAGGCCGACCGGCTCTCCCACCGGCAGCGGCAAGCGGTCCTGACGGATTATTTCGAGCACATCCTGCAACTGCCGCTGACCTTCCACTCCGGCACCCATTCGGGCCGGCTGATGAAGGTCATGCTCAACGGCACCGATGCGCTGTGGCGGCTGTGGCTGGGCTTCTTCCGCGAGCATTTTGCTGCGATCCTCTCAGTCGTGGTGCTGCTGCCGCTGTCGCTCTACCTCAACTGGCGGCTTGCAATCCTGCTGTTCGTGCTCTGCATCGTCTTCACCGCGCTGACCACCTTCGTGGTGCGCAAGACATTCGGCATGCAGATGGACGTCGAAGAGCAATACAGCGAGCTCTCCGCACGCGCTTCGGATGCGCTCGGCAATGTCGCGCTGGTGCAGAGCTTCGTCCGCGTCGAATCCGAGGTACAGGGTTTGCGCTCCGTTGCCGACCAATTGCTTGCAGCCCAGATGCCGGTGCTGTCGTGGTGGGCGCTCGTCACCGTCATCACGCGCGCCTCCACCACGATCACGGTGCTCGCGATCTTCGCTTTCGGCATCGCGCTGCACGACCAGGGGCTGACCTCGGTCGGCGAGATCGTGATGTTCGTGAGCTTCGCGACGCTTCTGATCCAGAAGCTGGAGCAGGTCGTGAGCTTCATCAACAACGTGTTCATGGAAGCCCCGCGCCTGCGCGAGTTCTTCAACGTGCTCGATGCGGTGCCTGCGGTGCACGACCGGCACGACGCGATCGATGCGGGTCGGCTCTCCGGCCTCGTCGAATTCAACGACGTCACCTTCTCCTATGACGGCAAGCGGCCGGCGGTCGAGGATCTCTCCTTCACCGCGCTTCCCGGCCAGACCATCGCGCTGGTCGGCGCGACCGGCGCCGGAAAATCCACCGCGATTGCGCTGTTGCATCGCGCCTTCGATCCGCAGTCCGGCTTCATCAGGATCGACGGCATGGACGTGCGCGGGGTGACGCTGACATCGCTGCGGCGGAACATCGGCGTGGTCTTTCAGGAGGCGCTGCTGTTCAACCGCTCGATCGCGGAGAATTTGCGCGTCGGCAAGCCTGATGCCACCGAGGCCGAGATGCGCAAGGCGGCGGAGCGTGCGCAGGCGCTCGAATTCATCGAGCGCAGCGGCGGCTTCGAGACCAATGCCGGCGAGCGCGGCCGCATGCTGTCCGGCGGCGAGCGCCAGCGGCTGTCGATCGCCCGTGCACTGCTGAAGGATCCGCCGATCCTGATCCTGGACGAGGCGACCAGCGCACTCGACGCCGTCACCGAGGCGAAGGTAAATACCGCTCTCGACGAAGTGATGAAGGGCCGCACCACCTTCGTGATCGCCCACCGTCTCTCCACCATCCGCAATGCCACGCGCATCCTGGTATTCGAGAACGGGCGTGTGATCGAAAGCGGAACTTTTGATGAACTCGTGGCCAAAGGCGGCCATTTCGCCGACCTCGCCAGGGCCCAGTTCATGGTTCAGGAGAGCGCACGGGCCAGCGTGACAG
The DNA here is from genome assembly GCF_055811695.1 of Bradyrhizobium sp. MI1.3. Taxonomy (NCBI): domain Bacteria; kingdom Pseudomonadati; phylum Pseudomonadota; class Alphaproteobacteria; order Hyphomicrobiales; family Nitrobacteraceae; genus Bradyrhizobium; species Bradyrhizobium sp. MI1.3. Next base: position 84,900 of record NZ_JBVVPQ010000025.1, read on the forward strand.
CGGCTGAGGCTGCTGCGACTGCCGCCAAATCGCCTTAGCAAGCCTTGGCAAGTCCCCATCGTATCGTCGAAATTCGGCCCATTTCATTGCGGAATACCCCGCTGATGCCCCTATTCCCGACGCACCAGCCGGTATAGGTTTGCGGCGCCGCAAGCGGCGGCGCTGGATTTCAGAACCGAACATCAGATCACGAGAGCCGACCGGAACCGGCGGGTCTCCAAGGACCGGAATCGGATAGTGCACGCTCTTCGCCCGCTGCTTCGTCAATCCTTGTTCAACCTGCTCGCCGCGGCACTCGCATGCGGCGCATTGCTCGTGCCGCGCGCGGCGAGCGCCGAAGCGCTGCTCCTGATCGAGGCCGATAGCGGCAAGGTGCTGCAGGCGGAAAACGCGACCATTCCCTGGTATCCGGCTTCCGTCACCAAGATCATGACCGCCTATGTGACGCTGAAGGCGGTCAAGGACGGCAAGCTCACACTCGACACACTGCTCACGGTGTCGCCGACGGCAGCCTCGCAGTCGCCCTCGAAGATGGGGTTTCGACCGGGAACGCAGCTTACCGTCGACAACGCACTCAAGATGATGATGGTGAAATCGGCGAATGACATGGCCGTCGTGCTCGCCGAAGGCGTCGGCGGTTCGATCGACGGCTTCTCGGCGCTGATGAACGACACCGCGCAGAAGCTCGGCATGACGCAGACGAGCTACGTCAATCCGAACGGCCTGCCCGCCGACGGACAGATCACCTCCGCGCGGGATCTCGGCATTCTCGCGCGCTCGTTCCTGCGCGACCTGCCCGAGTACGAGTATTTCGTGCACATTCCGGCTATCCGCTTCGGCAAGCGTGTCACCGGCAATTTCAACAAGCTGATCGGCCGCTATCCCGGCGCCGACGGTTTCAAGACCGGCTTCATCTGCGCCTCCGGCTACAACCTCGTCGCATCGGCCACCCGCAACGGCCGCCGGCTGATCGCCGTCGTGCTGGGCGCCAACTCCGGGACCGCGCGCGCGGTGAAGGCAGCGCAGCTGCTGGAGCGCGGCTTCTCGCAAGACAATCTCACCTGGCTCCGGCCCTCGCTCGGCACGGTCGACAAGCTGGTGCCGGTCGACGCCTCGCCGCCGAACCTGCGTGACGACATGTGCGGCGGCCATCGCAAGCGGCCGGCCAGCGACGATGACGACGCGCTGATCGCGACCAATGGCGGCACGTCCGGGTCCGCCTCGGCCACGGGCGGCGAAGCCCAGGTCACCTTCTTCACGGCCGGGCTTCAGCCGCCGCTGATGAAGGCCTCCGAGCTGATGGCCTCGGCCCCGGCCGCGGCCGAGCCCGTGCTGGTGTATACCGGTCCGACCCGCACCGGGACCGCCCTGATCGCGGCGGTCGCGGCCGATGCCGACCAGCAGGCCACGCCAAAGCCGCGTGGCAAGAAGTCGCGCGTCGCCAAAAAGCCCGACGCGGCAGACAAGCCAGCAGACAAGCCGAAGGATGCCAAGACGGCGGCGGCGAAGCCCGATGCCAAGCCGGTGGCGGCCGCCAAGCCGGCCGACGGCAAGTCCGCAGTCAAGCCGGCCGGCACCAAGCATGCCGCAGCCAAGCCCGATGCGGTGGCAAAGCCTGCGGTGAGCGGCGAGGCAACCAAGCCCGCCAAGCCCAAGGCCGCGACCAAGCCCGCCAAGCCGGCCAACAACAGTTAACGGCCGACGCGAGACGAGACCGCGCCGCACTTCGCACTTGCGGCAGCGCCGTTTGCGAGGATTCCGGTAGCCACTCCCTGGCGTTTATCCTAAGCCTCGACCGCTTGCCACCCGTTCCGGCAGGCTCGATACTGACGGCAATGAGGCAAGCCCGAGACACAACGGGCTCTGGTCAATGAGGGGAGTTTCCATGGAGCGCATCTGGCTTAAGCAATATCCGCCCGGCGTCCCCGCCGATATCGAGCCGACGCAATATTCATCGCTGGTCGACCTCCTGGAGGAGAGCTTCGCCAAGTTCGCCGACCGCAAGGCGTTCATCTGCATGGACAAGTCGATCAGCTATCGCGACCTCGACCAGATGTCGCTGGCGATGGCGTCCTACCTGCAAGGGCGAGGCCTGCAACGCGGCGCCCGCGTCGCGATCATGATGCCGAATGTGCTGCAATATCCGGTCGCGACCGCAGCCGTACTGCGCGCCGGTTTCGCGGTGGTCAATGTCAATCCGCTCTACACGCCGCGCGAGCTCGAGCACCAGCTCAAGGATTCCGGCGCCGAAGCCATCATCGTGCTGGAGAATTTCGCCCACACCGTCGAGCAGGTGATCGCGAAGACGCAAGTCAAGCACGTCATCGTCGGCAGCATGGGCGACCTGCTCGGCTTCAAGGGCGTGATCGTCAATCTGGTCGTCCGCCGCGTCAAGAAGATGGTGCCGGCCTGGTCGCTGCCAGGCGCGGTGTCCTTCAACGACGCGATCTCCGCCGGCCGCTCTCTGGCATTCAACAAGCCGAAGCTGTCGCCCGGCGACGTCGCCTTCCTGCAATATACCGGCGGCACCACCGGCGTGTCCAAGGGTGCCACCTTGCTTCATCGTAACATCGTCGCCAACGTCCTGCAGAACGACGCCTGGCTGCAGCCGGCGATGGCCGCGCCGCCGCATGTCGATCAACTCATGGTCGTCTGCGCGCTGCCGCTCTATCACATCTTCGCGCTGACGGCCTGCTACCTGCTCGCGGTGCGCGCCGGCGGCTGCAATCTCCTGATCCCCAACCCGCGGGACATCCCGGGCTTCATCAAGGAATTGGCGAAGTACCAGGTCAACAACTTCCCGGCCGTGAACACGCTCTACAACGGCCTGATGCATCATCCCGACTTCAAGAAGCTCGACTTCTCCAAGCTGAAGATCTCGAATGGTGGCGGCATGGCGGTGCAGCGCCCCGTCGCCGAGCAGTGGAAGGCGATCACGGGCTGCTCCATCGCCGAAGGCTACGGCCTGTCGGAGACGTCTCCGACGCTGACCTGCAACACCACGACCGATCCCGAGTTCAACGGCACCATCGGCATCCCCGTGCCCTCGACCTGGATCTCGATCCGCGACGACGACGGCAACGAGATGCCGCTCGGCCAGCCCGGCGAGATCTGCGCCAAGGGTCCGCAGGTGATGTCGGGCTATTGGAACAGGCCGGAGGAGACCGCCAAGGTGATGACCGCAGACGGCTATTTCCGCACCGGCGACATCGGCATCATGGACGAGAAAGGCTACACCAAGATCGTCGACCGCAAGAAGGACATGATCCTGGTCTCCGGCTTCAACGTCTATCCGAACGAGATCGAGGAAGTGATCGCGAGCAACCCGGGGGTGCTCGAATGCGCCGTCATCGGCATTCCCGATTCCAAGTCGGGAGAGGCGGTGAAGGCGTTCGTGGTCAAGAAGGACCCGAACCTCACGGCGGAGGCCTTGGTCAAATTCTGCCAGGAGCAGTTGACGGGCTACAAGGTGCCCAAGCACATCGAATTCCGCACCGACCTGCCGAAGACCAATGTCGGCAAGATCCTGCGCCGGCAGCTGCGCGACGAGAAGAAGGCGGAGGCGGCGTAAGCGCCTCTTTCGTTCATGACCGACGACAGCATCATCAGTCCGGCCGGCATCCTCGCCTTCTGGCGCGAGGCCGGCCGCGATGCCTGGTACGAGCGCGACGACGCATTCGACGCGGAGGTCAGGCGCCGCTTTCTCGCGCTGTGGCAGAAGGCGGTCGCCGGCGAGCTCTCGTCGTGGGAGGAGACCGACGAGGGCGCACTCGCGCTCGTCATCGTGCTCGACCAGTTTCCGCGCAACATGTTCCGGGGCACGGCGCAGGCCTTTGCCAGCGACGCGCTCGCGCGCGACGTCGCCCGCCGCGCCATTGCGCGGGGTGCAGATCAAAGGATCGATCCGGTCCTGCTCGAATTCCTCTATTTGCCCTTCATGCATTCCGAGCACCTGCCCGACCAATTGCACTGCGTCGCGCTGTTTCAAAACACCGAGAATGCCGAAAACCTGAAATACGCGCGTGAGCACGCCGACATCATCCGGCGGTTTGGCCGCTTCCCCCACCGCAACCGCCTGCTCGGCCGCGACACCACCCCGGACGAGCAGGCCTTCCTCGACGGCGGCGGGTTCGCCGGCTGATGACATAATGGTGAAGGGTCCCGCCCTCACCGCCTGCCCTACCGGCAACATTGTGCAGCGCCGCCGCACGGTCTAAAAAGCGGGACCGATTTTCAGGGAGACTGACGATGGCGATCCAGACTGGCGACAAGCTGCCCGAGGCGAAATTCCGCGTGATGACGGCCGAAGGCCCGCAGGTGAAGACCACCGACGACATCTTCAAGGGCAAGAAAGTGGCGCTATTCGCGGTGCCCGGCGCCTATACCGGCACCTGCCACAAGATGCATCTGCCGAGCATCTTCCTCAACGCCTACGCCATGAAGGACAAGGGCGTCGACACCATCGCCATCGTCTCCGTCAACGACGCCTTCGTCATGAACGCGTGGAAGCGCGACACCGACCAGCGCGACGAGGCCATCTTCCTCGCCGACGGCAATGCCGACTTCGCCAAGGCGATCGGCATGGAGCTCGACGCCTCCGGCAACGGTCTCGGCATCCGCTCCAAGCGCTATTCGATGTTGGTCGAGGACGGCGTGGTCAAGAAGCTGAACCTCGAGGCGATGCCCGGCAAGGTCGAGGTGTCCGGCGGCGATACGCTGCTCGGGCAGCTGTAAGCGGCCACCGCTTTCAGCCACAAACGACACTGTCATGCCCCGCGAAAGCGGTGCATCCAGTATTCCAGAGACAGTTGTTGTTGAATCGAGAGGCCGCGGCGTACTGGATCGCCCGGTCAAGCCGGGCGATGACGGCGGAACATGAGGAAGGAGCGCGGATCCGCGCTACTCCGCCACCCGCGCCTGCAACCGCGCCTTCACGATGCCGTCCCGCGCGAGCTGATCGGCGCGTTCGTTCTCGGGATGCCCTGCGTGGCCTTTGACCCAGTGCCAGCGCACGTCATGAGCCTTCAGCGCAGCATCGAGGCGCTGCCATAGCTCGACATTCTTCACCGGCTTCTTGTCGGCGGTGCGCCAGCCGTTGCGCTTCCAGCCGTGAATCCAGCCGGTGATGCCCTGACGGACATATTGGCTGTCGGTATAGAGATCGACCGTGCACGGCTTCTTCAGCGCTTCCAACGCGGAGATCGCCGCCATCAATTCCATCTGGTTGTTGGTGGTGTGGCGCTCACCACCGTTCAGTTCTTTTTCCTTGTCGCCGAACTTCAGGATCGCGCCCCAGCCGCCGGGCCCCGGATTTCCCGAGCAGGCGCCGTCGGTGTAGATCGTGACAATCGGAAGCTCGCTCACGCCACCAGCCCCGACGGCATCAGCCCGTAGTCGCGCACGCTGGAAACGCTCTGGTGGAAGCGCAGCTTGCGGACATATTCCAGCGGATCCTTCGGCCGAACCAGCGCGCCGGGCGGAACGTTGAGCCAGTCGACCAGCCGCGTCAGCAGGAACCGCATCGCGGCGCCGCGCGCGAGCAGCGGCAGCGCTGCCTCTTCCGCCTCGGACAGCTTTCGCACACGGCCATAGGCGTTGAGGAAGGCCCGCGCCTTGGTGACGTTGAAGGAATGATCTGGCTCGAAGCACCAGGCGTTGAGACAGATCGCGACGTCATAAGCCAGCATATCATTGCAGGCGAAAGTGAAGTCGATGATTCCGGAGAGCTTGTCGCCGAGGAAGAAGACGTTGTCGTTGAAGAGGTCGGCGTGGATCACGCCTTCAGGCAGCTGCGTCGGCCAGATCCCGCTCTCGAGGTAGTCGAGCTCGTTGCTCAGGAACGCGCGCAGGCCGGGCTGCACCTCGTCGGCCCGCTGTGACGCGGCATCGAACAGCGGCCGCCAGCCCGGGACCGACAGCGCGTTCGCACGCCTGATCGCGAAATTCGCGCTCGCCAGATGCATCCTGGCGAGCCCCTCGCCGACGCCGGCGCAATGGGCCGCGTTCGGCTTGCGCGGCCAGACGCCCTCGAGAAAGGTGATGATCGCGGCCGGCCGGCCCGACAGCTCGCGCAACGCCTCGCCGTCCGTTCCCTTCACCGGCAGCGGGCAGTTGACGCCGTGCTCGGCCAGATGCGTCATCAGTGCGAGGAAGAACGGCAGATCGTTCTTCGCCACGCGCTTCTCATAGAGCGTGAGGATGAACGATCCCTTGGTCGTATGCAGCAGGAAGTTGGAATTTTCGACGCCCTCGGCGATGCCCTTGTACGAGAGCAACTCGCCGAGATCGTATTGGTTGAGGAAGTCCGCAAGCTCGTCGGCGGCAACGTCGGTGTAGACCGCCATGAAGATCTACTCGGCGGCGGCTTCGGGGCGCACCTGACGCGGCAGCGGGAAGAACTCGTTCTCTTCCGCGGCCGAGACCGTCTCCACATGCAGCGTGAAGCGCTCGGCGAACGCGTCCATGATCTCCTCGACGATCACTTCCGGTGCCGAGGCGCCAGCGGTGATGCCGAGGCTGGTGATGTTCTCGAACCGCTTCCAGTCGATTTCGGTGGCGCGCTGCGCCAGCACGGCGATCGGGCAACCCTCGCGTTCGGCGACTTCGCGCAGGCGCTGCGAGTTCGACGAGTTCGGCGCACCGACCACGATCAGGGCGTCGACCACCGGCGCCACCTTCTTCACCGCGAGCTGGCGGTTGGTGGTGGCGTAGCAGATGTCTTCCTTGTGCGGCCCGTTGATGTTCGGGAAGCGCTCCTTCAGAAGCGCCACGATCTCCGCGGTGTCGTCGATCGACAGCGTGGTCTGGGTCACGAAGGCGAGGTTGTTCGGGTCCTTCGGGGCGATGGTCTTCGCGTCCTCGGCGGTCTCGATCAGGGTCACGGCGCCGGTCGGGAGCTGGCCGAGCGTGCCCACCACCTCGGGATGATGGGAATGGCCGATCAGGAAGATCTCGCGGCCGCGCTTGAAATGGATCGCGGCCTCGCGGTGGACCTTGGTGACCAGGGGGCAGGTCGCATCCAGCGAGAACAAATTGCGGGATGTGGCGTCGGCCGGAACCGATTTCGGCACGCCATGGGCCGAGAACACCACCGGCGCGGTGGTGTTTTCCGGGATCTCGGCGAGTTCCTCGACGAAGATCGCGCCCTTCTTCTTCAACCCATCGACGACGTATTTGTTATGCACAATCTCATGGCGAACATAGACGGGGGCGCCGTATTTATCGAGCGCCCGTTCCACGGTATCGATCGCCCGGACCACCCCGGCGCAGAAGCCACGGGGAGAACAAAGCACGATCTTGAGGTCTGGTTTGGCTGACATTGAGCGATCTCGGGACCGAATCACCTCGCCAAATGGGCGGGAAGCGGTCGATGAATGAATAGGGCTTGGGTACGGTCTTACAGGGACTTCAGAGGGAATTGGGCCCCCTTTCGGGCGCTGTCAAGGCACTATCTATAGCAGAACCATTGCGTGGCTACCCCCTCCGGGCTTATATAGCGCGAATTCCCAGTCATCGCTGATGACCACCGGTTTCGCCTCCAAAGGGGTGGGCGAAGCACAAAGGAGATTTGCCATGAGCAACGCACCTCTGATGCCCAAGGCGACCGCCGTCTGGCTGCTCGACAACACCGCGCTGACCTTCGATCAGGTCGCCGATTTCACCAAAATGCACCCCCTCGAGGTGCGCGCGATCGCCGATGGCGACGCCGCCCAGGGCATCAAGGGCATGGATCCCCTCTCCAACGGCCAGCTGACCCGCGAGGAGATCGAGAAGGGCGAGAACAACCCGGACTACCGGCTCCGACTCCAGGAGAGTAAGGTGGTGCTGCCGCCGCAACCCAAGCGCAAGGGCCCGCGCTACACCCCAGTCTCGCGCCGCCACGAACGCCCGAGCGCCATCCTCTGGCTGCTGCGCAACCATCCCGAGCTCAAGGACGCCCAGATCATGCGCCTGGTCGGCACGACCAAGAGCACGATCGCCAGTGTCCGCGATCGCACCCACTGGAACACGTCTCAGCTGACGCCGATTGATCCCGTCACTCTCGGCCTCTGCTCGCAGATCGAGCTCGATTTCGAGGTCGCGCGCGCGGCCAAGGAAAAGCCGATCGACGCGGCCTATGGCGGCGCCACCCTGCTGCCGGCCTCCGAAACCACCAAGAAGGACGAGTACGAACCCGCCGAGAGGTCCAGCGACGATCTCAACGTCGATGCCGTGTTCGCCAAGCTGAAGACACTCGGCGGCAAGAAGCAGGACCAGGAGGAGGAGTAATCCTTCCGCTCCTCATTCGTGAACCCAACAAAAACGCGGCAGGGAAACCTGCCGCGTTTTTATTTTGCATCTGCAAAACGACTGACAACGCATACCCTCCGGCGTCGTCCTGGCGAAAGCCAGGACCCATTACCCCAAGGAGGAATTTGGTGAAGACTCGTCGCTCGGTTCTCCTACCGCGCTCAGTCGATAGATTCCGCGGTATGGGTCCTGGCATTCGCCAGGACGACGTTAGGGCGACAGTGTGCCTCCCTAAGGCAACAACAACTTCAGAACTTATACGTCACACCACCGCCGACCAGCCACGGGTCGATATGCGCAGTGCCGGTAACCGGCAGCCCACTGACCGTCGCCGAATAGTCCGGCCGCAACCAGAGCTTCTTGACGTCGACGTTGAGGCCCCAGTGCCGATCGAGCATGTAGTCGAAGCCGAGCTGCACCGCGCCACCGAAGGCGTTGCTGACATGCAGGCTCGTGGTGGTGGCGACAATCGCGGGCGGACCTGCGATGACGGCCGGCGTATTGGCGGCGGAGTTGCTGAAGAACATTGTGTAGTTCACGCCGGCACCGATATACGGCTTGAATGCGCCGAAATTGTCGAAGTGATATTGCAGGGTCAGCGTCGGCGGCAGCAGCGTAGTCTTGCCGATCGGCAGATTTGCGAGCGAGCCGGTGCCGCTGATCGAATGCCGGGTTACGCCCAGGATCAGCTCGGCCGCGATGTTCCTGGTGAAGAAATAGCTGATGTCGAGCTCAGGCACGACCTGGTCGCTGATCGAGAGGCCCGAATTCGGCGACGACAGTGACGGAACGCCGGCGACATTGACGGTCGAGCCGCCCGCATCCGGCAACACGCCTAGCACCCGCAAGCGTACCATCCAGGGATTGAAGGCTTCTACCGGCGGCGGCGCTTTTTTGTAGATCGGCAAATCGGCGGCCTGTGCCGAGGCAAAAGCCCCCGCCAGCGCCGCACCTAGCGCCGCGAGCCGCGCCACGTTTCTTATTATTCCGTCCATTGCATTCCCCTTCAGCCATTTGCGCGCTTCGTTGCGCGACATCAGCGTCAGAGCAGAAAGGCAGTGGTGAAGGATTTGATGCCGATCAAATCAGGACAAGTGCGATTGCGATTTGGCTGCGGCGTTGCAGATCTGTCGCGGCAGGATAATGCCACGGCTTACATCATGGCCGGTCCGGATGGTTCAGCATGTATTCGCCGAGGTCGCGCTGGCGGCGGTCGGCGCGGGTGGTCGCGGCGCTGCGCTGGACGTCGCGGTCCTTGCGGCAGGCCACGTATTCAGGCGAGCCGGCCGCATAGCCGCGGCTCTGGCAGACCGCGTCGTCATCATCGCCGCCCATCGCCACCGGCGTCTGGTAGCGCGCGGAGCAGGCGGAGAGAATGAGGCCCGCAAATGCAATCGCTAGGAACGGCTTCGAATTCATGGCAGGCCCTTCATCCTCATGGTGAGGAGCCCGCGCAGCGGGCGTCTCGAACCATGCAGGCCAAGCTGGAGCAGCGGGGCCTTTCATCCTTCGAGACGCGCGCCAGGCGCGCTCCTCAGGATGAGGATTGAGCGGAAAAATGCGGCCTATTCAAGCCCCATTGCAAACCTCACACCCGCCCCTTCAGCGCATCGCCGATCTCGTCGAGCACCTTGGGGTCCTCAATCGTCGCCGGCATGGTCCAGGCTTCACCATCTGCGATCTTCTTGATGGTGCCGCGCAAGATCTTTCCGGAGCGCGTCTTGGGCAGGCGCCCGACGGTGATGGCGAGCTTGAACGCGGCAACGGGACCGAGCTTGTCGCGCACCAGCGCGATGATCTCCTTCTCGATCTCGGCGGGGGCCCGCTTCACACCCGCCTTGAGCACCAGGAAGCCGCAGGGTACCTCACCTTTGATCGCGTCCTTGACGCCGAGCACGGCGCATTCGGCGACATCGGGATGCGAAGCCAGGATCTCCTCCATGCCGCCGGTGGAGAGCCGATGGCCGGCGACGTTGATGATGTCGTCGGTGCGGCCCATGACGAAGACATAGCCGTCCTCGTCCTTGTAGCCGGCATCCGATGTTTTGTAGTAGCCGGGGAATTCGGTGAGGTAGGCTTCCTTAAACCGTTCGTCCTGATTCCACAGTGTCGGCAGGCAGCCCGGCGGCATCGGAAGCTTGATGACGATCGAGCCCATGGTGTTCGGACCGACCGGCTTTGCCGCTTCGTCGACCACGTCGACCTGGTAGCCCGGCATCGGCACCGTCGGCGATCCGTGCTTCACCGGCAGCTGGCCTAAGCCAACCGGATTGCCGGCGATGCACCAGCCGGTCTCGGTCTGCCACCAATGGTCGATGACAGGCACTTTCAACTGCTGCTCCGCCCATTCCACCGTCGGCGGATCGGCGCGCTCGCCGGCCAGGAACAGCGTGCGGAACGTCGAGAGGTCGTACTGCCGGATGAATTTTCCTTCCGGATCTTCTTTCCGGAGCGCGCGGAACGCGGTCGGCGCAGTGAAGAAGGCGACAGCTTTGTGCTCGCTGATCACGCGCCAGAACGCGCCGGCATCGGGCGTGCCGACCGGCTTCCCCTCATACATGATCGAGGTCGCGCCGTGCAGCAGCGGGCCGTAGACGATGTAACTGTGGCCGACCACCCAGCCGATGTCGGAGCCGCACCACCAGACCTCGCCCGGCTTGACGCCATAGAGGTTGAACATGGACCATTTCACTGCGACGAGATGGCCGCCATTGTCCCGCACGACGCCCTTGGGAATGCCGGTCGTGCCTGACGTATAGAGGATGTAGAGCGGATCGGTGGCGGCGACGGGCACGCAAGGCGCCTGCTTGCCGTCGTTCATCGCCTTGCGGCGCAGGCCCGCCCAATCATAGTCACGGCCGGGCGTGAGGGCGCAGACGAGCTGCGGACGTTGCAGCACGATGCAGGCCTTCGGCTTTGCGCCCGCAAGCCTGATCGCCTCGTCGAGCAGCGGCTTGTACTGCACGATGCGGCCGGGCTCGATGCCGCAGCTCGCCGACAGGATCAACTTTGGCTGCGCATCGTCGATGCGGGTGGCGAGCTCTTTCGCGGCAAAGCCGCCGAACACCACGGAGTGCACCGCGCCAATGCGCGCGCAGGCGAGCATCGCAACGACGGCCTCCGGGACCATCGGCATATAGAGGACGACGCGATCGCCCTTGGCGACACCAAAGTCCTGCATGATGGCGGCGAGCGCCTGCACTTCGGCCAGCAGTTCGGCGTAGGTGAATTTGGTGACGCTATTTGCCAGCGGCGAATCATGGATCAGCGCGATCTGGTCGGCGCGGCCGCGTTCGACGTGGCGGTCGAGCGCGTTGTAGCAGGTGTTCACAATGCCACCGCTGAACCAGCGGCCGTAGACGCCCTGCGAGGGATCGAAGATCTTTTTTGGTGGCTCGATCCAGTCGATCTCCTTGGCCGCCTCGGCCCAAAAGCCCTCAGGGTCGGCCAGCGAGCGCGCATAAACCTCGTGATAGAGGCTCTTTCCGTCGATGTTTCCTTGGACGTTTCCTCGGACGTTCATTCCCGCGCTCCCGTTCCCTTTTATTCGCCTAGCCTTGACCTTGTGGCAGGACAAACGTCCCGCCATGACAGGGATCAAGTACCGGCCATGTTTGAGGGCTATTTTCCCGGGAATGGGCCGCGGTTCAAGCTGAAAAGAACAGTGCTCAGCTATCCATCGCGTTCAGCCGCTGCAGGCGGTCCTGCATGACCTTCCTCAGATCATAGCCGGCGCGGCCGAAGCTCGTATTGCGGGTGGCGAGGAAGTCGCGCTGGGTGCGACGGAGGTCGCCGGCCGAGCGGGACCCTGCCGATTTCAGCACGCGCTCATAAGTCTCGGCGATCTGGCGATCGAGCACACCCAGCTGCGGATCGGCACAGATCACCTTCTCGACTTCGCGCTTCGCAGTGGCACAATCGAACGACGGGCCCTTGCCGGAATTCGCCGCGAGCGGCCGCAGCGGCTCGCCGCCGAATTTCACGATCTCCGCGATCATGGCGCGGCGGCCGGCGGCAGCGTTGTCGTTGCCGGGATCGAGCCGCAGCGCGGTCTCGTAGTCGGCCAGCGCCTTCTTGCGCTCGCCCATCTTCTTGTAGAGCACGGCGCGGTTATTGTAGGTCTGCGCGAAATTCGGCTCGAGTTTCAGCGCGGCCTCGTAATCGCTCAGCGCCGCGCCAAGCTCGCCCTTGAGGTGGTAGGAGTCGCCGCGGTTAGCGAAGAAGTTCGGGCGCGGTGCCAGCCGCAGCGCCTGATCGTAATCGGCAATCGCCTTGTCGTACTCGCCCATCGCGGCCAGGGACAGCCCGCGATTGTCGTAATATTCGGGCACCTTCGGATCGAGCCTGATCGCCTCGCCGTCGTCGGCAACCGACCTCTCGAGCTGGCCGAGCTTCTTGTAGGCGGCGCCACGATTGGTGTAGCTGCGCGGCCGATTCGGATCGAGCCGCAACGCCTCGCTGAGATCGCGGATCGCGTTCTCGTTGTCGCCGCCGAGATAATAGGTCACGCCGCGGTCTGACCAGGCCTGTGCATTGTCAGGCTTCAGCTTGATCGCCTGGTCGTAATCGGCAAGCGCGCGGTCGAGCCGGCGCTGGTTGGTGTAGACCACGCCGCGCAGCTCGTAAGATTCCGAATCCTGCGGATTGAGTTCGATGGCCTTGCTGAGGTCCGCCGCGGCGCGGTTGAGATCGCCGCCGGCCTCGCGGAGGAGATCGCCGCGCAGGCGCCAGGCTTTTGCGTTCTTGCCATCGAGCGCAATGGCGCGGTCGATGTCCCGCAGCGCCTGCGTGCGGCCGCCCGAGGTCCGCGCATTGGCGTCGGCGCGCACCAGCAACGCCGCGGCGCGATCGGAGGATGGAATTGAGGCCTGGTCAATGGTGGCGCTGCAGGCCGGGATCAGCTCAGCCGGAGCGGCTTTGCTCTCCATCACGCAATCGACGCCGGCCAAGGCAGGAGCGACGAGGACGACGCTCATTGCCGCGCTGAGCAGGAGCGAGCGAAACGAGATTTTTGCAAACGAGAGCATTTGCGCGGAAGGATGCGTGCCGCACATGGCATAGAGCTCCGGGACATCAGGCTTTCACCATTGTCGCGGCGGCCAAAGAATCGGTTCAAATCGAGGCGTGCCAGCGGCGCACCGATCCTTCCCTTTTTCGACCCGCTCTTACGGGCGAGATGAGCAGCCTCAATACCCGTCCACCCCGTTGAGCCGCTGCAGCCGCTCCTGCATCGCCTTCTTCAAATCGTACCCCGGCCGGCCGAACCCGGCGTTGCGGCGGGCGATGAAATCGTCCTGCTCGCGTTGAAGCGCCTTCGCTTCGCCTGCATTGCGGGCTTCGCGCAACACGCGCGCGTTGGCGGCAAAGACCTCACGGTCGAGATCAGCGAGCTCGCGGTTGGCGCAGATCGCCTTCTCGACGGGGCGGCGCGCACCCTTGCAAATGAAGCTGGGCTTGCCCGCGACCGCCATCTGCGCGCCGATCCGCTCGATCTCGCGCGCCATCGCCTTGTGATTGGCCTTGGCCTGCTCGTGGTTCGGATCGATCTTCAACGCCGCGCCGAAATCCTGCACCGCCTTAGGCTTGTCGCCCTTCCTCAGCCAGAGCTCGCCCCGCGCGTTGAAGATATCGGCGAGACCGGAATCGAGCTCCAGAGCGCGGCTGTCGTCGGCGATCGCGCGATCGATCTGGTCGTGCCGCGCATAAAGCCCGCCGCGCGCGATCAGCGCCTTGATCAGATCGCCTTTCGCCGTCTTCTCGTTGTCGATCACGGCGGCGCAGGCCGTGGCGGCCTTGTCGATGTCGTCGGCCGCGGCAGCCGCGAGGCACGGCGCGATGTCGACCTGCGGGACCGCGGCCGGTTCGCCGCCGGTCGCGGCATGAGCCACGACGAACGAGAGCGCGAATAGCACCCCGGCGCCGGACCATTGAATGAGAAAACGCATGCTCGTCACAGTCGGAAAATCTTGGGTTAAGGTCCGGGTTGAGGTCTTGTCTCGGGGCCGCACTATCCATCATACGGCCGGATTGGTGCTAGCTTGTGGCGCCGCTCAAATCGGTTTCGGGGATCAACGTGTCGACATTCGAATGGATCATTGTGCTTCTGCTCGGCGCCGTTGGATTATCGGCGCTGGCGCGGCGGATCAAGGTCCCCTATCCGACCTTTCTCGCGATCGGGGGCGCGCTGATCGCGTTTGTGCCGTCGAGCCCGTCCTGGACGCTGGAGCCCGACCTGGCGTTGGCTCTTTTTGTCGCACCGGTCCTGCTCGATGCCGCCTTCGACACCTCGCTGCGCGATCTCCGCAACAATTGGGTTCCGGTCTCCACTCTGGTCGTCGCCGCCGTCGGTCTGACCACGGCCGCTGTGGCCTACGTCGCCCACCGGCTGATGCCTGACATGCCCTGGGCCGCCGCGGTTGCGCTCGGCGCCATCGTGGCCCCGCCGGACGCGGCCGCTGCGGTCGCGATCCTGAGCCAGGTGAAGCTGCCTCACCGCATGGTGAAGGTCCTGGAGGGCGAGAGCCTGCTCAACGACGCGACCGCGCTCCTGATCTATCGCATCGCGGTCGGAGCGATCGCAACCGAGCATCTGGCATGGAGCCAGGTCGCGCCGACCATGGCGCTGGCCCTGGTCGGCAGCGTCGTCGCGGGCCTGGTCGCAGGCCGCATCATTCCGCTGTTCATGGAACGCGTGAAGGAGGCCCCCAGCTCGATCATCATCCAATTCGCCACGACCTTCATGGTCTGGATTGCCGCCGAGCATCTCGGTCTCTCTGGCATCCTCACCATAGTAGTCTACGGCATCACCATCGCCCGCACGGCTGGGACACGCATGCCGGCGCGGCTGCGAGTACCTTCCTATGCGGTGTGGGAAACCATGGTGTTCGTGCTCAACGTGCTCGCCTTCATGCTGATCGGCATGCAGATGCGGCCGATCTGGACGCGCCTCGATGCGGACGTGCGCTGGGAATATTGCGTGGCGGCCGCCTGGATCCTGCTCACCGTGGTCCTGGTGCGGCTGGCCTGGATTACGTTCTACCGCACGACGCTGCGCACGCTGGTGGCGCACGGCATCTATCACCCCAAGGATCCGAAGCAGGTCGCCTCGGCCAAGGGCGGCCTCATCATCTCCTGGTGCGGCATGCGCGGCTTGGTTACGCTCGCCACCGCCTTTGCCCTGCCGGAGAGCTTTCCGCATCGTGACTTCATCGTCTTCTCGGCGTTTGCCGTCGTGCTCGGCACGCTGGTCGTGCAGGGCCTGACGTTGCGGCCGCTGATCCTGGCGTTCGGCCTCAAGGACGACGATCCCGTCGGCATCGAGGTCGCGCGTGCCCGCGCCGTCGCCTATCGCGCGGCGCTCGACGCGATCGAGGACGATCCGTCGGAGGAAGCGGAAATCCTGCGGCTCGAATATCGCGCCATCCTGATGCAGGCCGACGACGATCCCCATGGCGGCATCACCAACGGCGAACTGCCGGCCGATCCCCTGCGCCGCCGCGGCATCGCGGCCGCGCGCAAGTCGATCTTCGAACTCCGCGCCACCGAGGTGATCGGCGACGACGCGTTTCACAGAATCGAGGAGGAGCTTGATCGCGCGGAATTGAGCGCGGGGGGTTAGATCCGCAAACACCGCTGTCGTCCCGGACAAGCGAAGCGCAGATCCGGGACCCATACGCCGCAGCAAGTGTTTTGCGAAGATTCGGAGTTACCAGCTTCGCGCCAAACCGCGCCCTGTGATTATGGGTCCCGGGCTCGCGCTGTGCGCGCCTCGGGACGACGGCGCAGGGACGGTTTGCTTTGAACCAAACGCCGCCTCTCCAGACTCATCCCTCATGACGACCCTGATCGACGACCGTCGTGTGCGCGCGCGAGATGCGTCGCCCGCACGATATTTCTATCTCCACATGGCGCTGGCCTGCGCGGCCACCGCCTTTCTCGGCTTCGCACCGACCTATTTTGTGCCGCTCGCGCAACGGACCTTGTCCGCAAGCCCCGTCATTCATTTCCATGGTCTCTTGTTCTTCACCTGGTCTCTCTATTTCGTGATCCAGACCTGGCTCGCCGCCTCAGGCCGCGTGGTCAATCACCGTGCGCTCGGCATCGCCGGCGTTTCGCTCGCGACCGCGATGACGATCTTCGGCTTCCTCGCCTCCGTCCATGTGATGCAGCATTCCGCGGCGCTCGGACAGAAACAGGCCGGCATCGCCTTCTCGATCGTACCGATGAGCGGGATTGCGTTCTTTGCAATGGTGTTCGTGCTCGCGATCATGAACACGCGAAAGCCGGAGATTCACAAACGCCTGATGCTGCTCGCCGGGGTCTCCATCCTCGATGCCGCGATCGCGCGCTGGTTTCTCACTTTCCTCGCGCCTCCGGGACCGCCCGGGCCGCCGCCGGTGCCCGTCACCATCGCACCCGCGATGGTCGCTTCGCTGCTGCTCGTCGTCGCCATGGTACGCGACTGGCGCACCGAAGGCCGCGTGCACCCGGTCTACATCACCGGCACGCTCGCGATGCTGGCGGTGAAGGTACTGAACTGGCCGATCAGCGAAACGGCGGCATGGCATTCATTCGCCGGCGGGATTCTGGCGCTGGCGCAATAGTGTCGTCCTGGCGAAAGCCAGGACCCATTACCCCGAATGCTGATTGTTGAAGAAGCTGGAGCCGGCAGTCTTCGCCAACCGAGCCTTGTGGTAATGGGCCCTGGCTTACGCCAGGGCGACGAGCAAGGAGCTACGCCCCCGCCTTGCACGTGATCCCGCCGTCCACCACGAGCTCGATCCCCGTCACATATTTCGCTTCGTCCGAGGCCAGGAACAGTGCGGCGTTAGCGACGTCGAAGGCGTCGCCCATGTGGCCCATCGGCACTTGCGCATCGCGCGCCCGCCACATCGCCTCGACATCGCCCTTGGCGTAACTGGCGGCGAGACCGGCGGAATGCTCCACCATCGGCGTTTTCATCAGGCCGGGCAGGATCGCGTTGACGCGGACATGGTGGCGCGCGAATTCGATCGCGGTGGTGCGCGTCATCTGGTTCATCGCCGCTTTCGAAGTGCCGTACGTGACGTAGGAGATACCCATGTGGCGGATCGAAGCGATCGAGGAGATGTTGATGATGGAGCCGCCGCCCTGTTTCACCATCACGGGGATGACGTGCTTCATGGCGAAATACGCGCTCTTGAGGTTGACGCTGAAGACGCGGTCCCAGCTCTCCTCGGTCACCTCGACCACGCTGCCCATCTCGGCGATGCCGACATTATTGTCGAGGACGTCGATGCGGCCGTAGGCCTGCAGGCACGCGGCGACCATCGCCTCGACCTCGTGCGCACGCGAGACCTCGGCCGTGAACGCGATCGCCTGGCCGCCTTCGTCCGTGATGATCTTCACGGTCTCCTCGGCGGCCGCGCCGTTGCGATCGACGCAAAACACCTGCGCGCCCTCGCGCGCAAAGGTGACCGCGGTGGCCTTGCCGTTGCCCCAACCGGGGCCGATCGAGCCCGCGCCCACCACCATCGCAACCTTGCCCTTGAGCCGACCCATCGCGTTTCTCCTTTATTTTTCTTGTAGCCCGGATGAGCGTAGCGATATCCGGGTCCGCCGCTCCCGGATGTCGCTTCGCTCATCCGGGCTACGGATGGTCGCAAATCTTCATCTTTGTGACGTTAGCACCAATGGGATGACCGACAATCTCGGACAACGTCCGGCACTTGCCGTCATGGCATAGCCGCCATTCGCCAGCCGCGCCCGAATTGCCGAGCACCACCTCCGGCATCGGCGCACGCGCAGGCCTCCACTGAAACCAGCCGTCGACGAGGCGCGCCTCGGGCGGCGGCTCCATGCCGGGGCCGGTGCCCTTCACGCGTGCCTGCGTCAGTTCGAGCCCGGCGGGGGTGACGCGCCAGTCTTCCTGCCAGTCGACCTTCGCGATGGAATGCGTCCACACCAGCGTGAACGCGGACAGCGCCAGCGCCTTCACGCCTGAGGCTGTGACGAAGCAGAGGCTCACACCGCCTCGACCGGCGACGGCGGACGCCGCCGCCACTGCCACAGCACGATTGCCGCGGCGAGCAGGAAGCCGGCGGTGTCGCTGAACGGGAAATCGCCGAGCAGGCAGATCGCGGCACCGAGCGCGACCAAACGTTCGAGGAACGTCAGCCGCGTGAACAAAAAGCCGATCGCGACCATGCCGAACAGCGCGATCGCCACCAAGGCCTTCAAGGTCGCCAGCGCCACCGCGCCGTAGAAGCCGAGCTTGGCAGCCATGGGATCGCCGGCCTGCAGCATCAGCGCCGGCGAATAGACGAAGATGAAGGGGATGACATAGCCGGCGAGCGCGATGCGCATCGCCTCCCAGCCGATCTTGTCAGGATTCTCCTTCGCGATCGGTGCCGCGGCTAACGCAGCCAGCGCCACCGGCGGCGAGAGGTCGGCCATGATGCCGTAATAGAACGCGAACATGTGGCTCGCGATCAGCGGTACGCCGAGTTTCGCCAGCGCGGGCGCCGCGAGCGCCGCCGTGATGATGTAGGTCGGGATGGTCGGGATGCCGGTGCCGAGCAGGATCGACAGCAGCATGGTCATGATCAGCGCCAGGAACAGGCTCTTCTCGCCGAGCCCGATCACCCAGCCGCCGAAGATGGTACCGACGCCGGTCTGCGACATCATGCCGATGATGACGCCGACGATGGCGCAGGCCATGCCGACGGTGATGGCGGATTTCGCGCTTTCAGCCAGCGCATCGCGGCAGGCGCGCAGGGCGGAAAATCCGCCGCGCACGAACGCAGTGATCACGATCAACGCGACGACGACGCCTGCGACCGGCACGATCTGGAGGCCGTCGCGCGAGAGCGCCGCGACGACGAGCGCAAGCCCGATCCAGAAGATATAGCGGATAGCCATCGAAGGTGCGCCCGTCGTAATGGCGGTGCCGAGGATCAGCCCCACTGTGAGCGCGAGGCCCATGCTGCCGGCATAGAGTGGCGTAAAGCCTTCGAACAGCATGTAGACGAGCGCTGCGAGCGGCAGCACGAGGTACCAGCGCGTCACCAGCGCCTTCCAGGCGCTCGGGGTCTCCGACTTCTTCATCCCGGTGAGCCCGTGCTTGCCGGCCTCCAGATGCACCATCCAGAAGGCGGAGGCGAAATAGAGCATCGCGGGAATCGCAGCCGCTTTCACGACCTCCGAATATTGGACGCCGAGCGTCTCCGCCATGATGAAGGCAACCGCTCCCATCACCGGCGGCATGATCTGCCCGCCCATCGAGGCCGTCGCCTCGACACCGGCCGCGAACGCGCGGCGATAGCCGAACCTGATCATCAGCGGAATCGTGAACTGGCCGACGGTGACGACATTGGCGACGCCGGAGCCCGAGATCGTGCCCATCATGCCGGAGGCGAACACCGCGACCTTGGCCGGGCCGCCGCGGGTCCTGCCGAATAAGCCAAGAGAAACGTCGGTGAAGAGCTGGATCATGCCGGCGCGCTCCAGGAACGAGCCGAACAGGATGAACAGGAAGATATAGGTCGCCGAGACGTAGATCGGCACGCCGTAAAAACCTTCGGTGCCGAACGACAGATGAGTGACGATCTGGTCGAAATCATAGCCGCGATGGTTCAGCGGTGACGGCAGATACTGGCCGAAGAACCAGTAGACGAGACAGGCGCCGCACATCAGCGGGAGCGCCGCGCCCATCAGCCGCCGCGTGCCCTCGAAGATCAGGACGGCGAGCAGCGTGCCGACCACAAGATCGAGGCGCGTCGGATCGCCGTCACGTGCGATCAGATCCGCATAGAAGATCCATTGATAGAGCCCGCACAGAAAGCCCGCGCTGCCGATCAGCCAGCCGAGCCCGCGGCCGACATTGCTTTTGGCGGTGAAGTTGCCGATCAGGCCGAAGGTGAGGAGGATGAGGAATCCGACATGGACGCCGCGCACCACCTGGCTCGGCAGATAGTTGAAGGCCGCGACATAAAGCTGGAAGGTCGCGAAGGCGATGCCGATCCAGTACGCGAGCGTGCCCCACCAGCCCGGGCCAAAGCCTTCCGGAAAACCGTGTTCGAAATTGTCGAACTCGACCTTGATGGGCGCTTCGCTGCCCTCTGCCTGCAACATCGATATGTCCCCAACCGTCCAGCGCTTATAGCATTGGCGCCGCGTATTCAGACCGTCATGCCCGGGCTTGTCCCGGGCATCCACGATCTTTCTCGCCTGGCCTTAGAACGTGGATGGCCGGGACAAGCCCGGCCATGACGTCCGATAGTGACGGCCGACCTTACTTGATCAGCCCCTTTTCCTTGTAATAGCGGATCGCGCCGGGGTGCAGCGGAACCGGGCTGCCGCTGGCGGCCGTCTCGAGCTTGATCTCCTTGCCGGCCGCATGCGCGTTGGCGAGCTCGGGCAGCGACTCGTAGACCAGTTTTGTCATCTGGTAGGCAAGATCGTCCGACACGGCCGAGCTGGTGAC
This sequence comes from Bradyrhizobium sp. MI1.3, assembly GCF_055811695.1. Classification (NCBI taxonomy): domain Bacteria; kingdom Pseudomonadati; phylum Pseudomonadota; class Alphaproteobacteria; order Hyphomicrobiales; family Nitrobacteraceae; genus Bradyrhizobium; species Bradyrhizobium sp. MI1.3. The sequence continues at coordinate 105,652 of NZ_JBVVPQ010000025.1, forward strand.
GAGATAGTTGACCACGGCCGCGGTCGGCACGTCCTTGTCCTGCCCGGTGTAGGTGTTGGCGGGAATGGTCGCCGCGATGAAGGGCAGGCCGATCTTGTCGACGGTCTCCTTCGGTACCGACACCACCGTGATCGGGCTCGAGGTCGACAGATCCTTCAACGAGGCCACGCCGAGCCCGGCCGATTGCAGGGTCGCGCCGAGCTGTCGGTTCTTCATGAGATCGACGGATTCGGCGAACGGCAGATACTCGACCTTGCCGAGATCCTTGTAGCTCATACCCGCCGCCGCCAGAATCGCGCGCGAATTCAGCTCCGTGCCCGATTTCGGCGCGCCGACCGACAGGCTCTTGCCTTTGAGGTCCGCCAGCGTCTTGATGCCGCTCTCGGCGGTCGCGACGATCTGGATGTAGTTCGGATAGATCGCGCCGATGGTCCTGAGCTTGTCGAGCTTGGACTTGAAGCCCGCCTCCTCCTCGCCGTCCCAGGCCGCTTTCAGCGAGTCGCCCAGCGTGAATGCCAGCTCGCCGCGGCCCTGCTGGAGCAGGATCAGATTCTCGACTGACGCCTTGGTGGCCTGCACCTGCGTCTTCACGTTCGGAATCTTGTCACCGTAGATCTTTCCGATCGCGACCCCGAGCGGATAGTAGACGCCGGAGGTGCCGCCGGTCAGCACGTTGATGAAGGATTGCGCCTGCGCGCAAGGCGCCGACGCCGCCAGAGCAACAGCCGCGGCCACTCCGAAAATCGTTCGTTTCATGATCTTTCTACTCCCCAAACCGGCCGGGAAGTTGGCCGGATGAGGGGGGCGGGTCAACCCATCCAAAAGTCAAAACAGGACTGCGGTAAATGGCTGTCCTGGCTCGATTTTTGGGGAACTCGGCGGGTGCGGCGAGGTGGCGCAGCCAGGCACGCTCGAGCGAGAATCAATCACTCACGCGGCAGGTTCGGTGCAACCTCTCCCGCGTGCGAGGGCTTTGCGTAAATCGCGAATCTGCGATCTCTAAGAGACATCTGAAGAGGATCTGGGGATGGCATATCGGCAGGTGGGGCAACCGAGCTTCGCAGATGCGTTGG
>NZ_JBVVPQ010000026.1:0-106297 GCF_055811695.1 Bradyrhizobium sp. MI1.3
CCCCCCCCCCCCCCCCCCCCCCCCCCCCCGCGGGCCCCCCCCCCCCCCCCCCCCCCCCCCCCCCCCCCCCCCCCCGCGCCGCCGCCCCCCCCCCCCCCCCGCGGCCCCGGGGGGGCGCCCCCCCCCCCCCCCCCCCCCCCCCCCCCGCGGCGGGCGCCCCCGCGGGCGCCCCCCCCCCCCCCCCCCCCCCCCCCGGGGGCGTGTCTCAGGCGAAGGTGATGTTCTGGTCGCGCAACGGCACCGAACGGATGCGTTTGCCCGTCGCCGCGAAGTACGCATTGAGCACCGCTGGCGCTGCGACGCCGATGGTCGGCTCGCCGACTCCGCCCCAGAACCCGCCGCTCGGCACCATCACCGATTCGACCTTCGGCATCTCGTTGATGCGCATCGAATTGTAGGTGTCGAAGTTGGTCTGCTCGATCTTGCCGTCCTTGACGGTGCAGCCGCCGTAGAACAGCGCGGAGAGGCCATAGACGAAGGAGCCCGCGATCTGCCGCTCCACCTGGGCCGGATTGACGACGTAGCCGGGATCGGTGGAAGCGACGATACGATGCACCTTGATCTTGTTGCCGTCGGTCACCGAGATTTCGGCGGCGCCGGCGACATAGCTGCCATAGCCCATGACCTGCGCGATGCCGCGATAGATGCCCTGCGGCGCCGGGGTGCTCCAGCCGATCTTCTCGGCCACGGCATTGAGCACCGCCAGATGCTTGGGGTGATTGCCCATCAGCTTGCGGCGAAACTCGAGCGGGTCCTGGCCTGCGGCCTGGGCCAGTTCGTCCATGAAGCATTCCATGTAGATCGCGTTGTGATTGACGTTGACGCCGCGCCAGAAGCCCGGCGGAACGTGCGGGTTGCGCATCGCATGCTCGACCAGGAGGTTTGGCACCGAGTAACCGAACGCGGCTTCGCCGGACTGGGCGACGCCCTGGAATGCGGCCGGATCCATGCCGTTCTGCAACGCTTCGGGGCGGAGCGAGAACAGGATCGATTGCCCGGACAGTCGGTAGTGCAGCGCAACCAGATTGTTGTCGGCATCGAACGCGCCGGTCATCTTGCACTGGGTGATCGGGTGATATCTGCCGTGCGCCATGTCCTCTTCGCGCGACCACAACAGCTTGATCGGCGTGCCCGGCATCTGCTTGGCGATCAAGACGGCCTGACGGACATAGTCGGTCTGGCCGCGCCGGCCGAAGCCGCCGCCGGGCATCACCTTGTGCACGTCGCACTTCTCCGCCGGCAGGCCCGACGCTTCCAACGTGGCGGCGAAGGCCGCCTCGCCATTCTGCGTGCCGCACCAGACCTCGCACTTGTCGGCCGTGTAGAGCGCCGTGGCGTTCATCGGCTCCATGGTGGCATGGTTCTGGTAGGGATAGCTGTAGACGGCCTCGATCTTCTTGGCGGCACCGGCAATCGCCGCCTTGGCGTCGCCGTTCTTGTTGCCGACATAGGCCGGCTGGTCGTTGGCGAGACCCTCGGCCAACCACTTTGCAATCGACTCGCTCGAGACCTTGGCGTTGTCGCCCTCGTCCCAGACGATCGGCAGCGCCTCCAACGCGGTCTTGGCCTGCCACCAGGTATCGGCAACAACCGCGACCGCGGTGTCGCCGACCTTGACGACCTTCTTGACGCCTTTCATGTCGGTGATCTTGGCTTCGTCATAGCTCGTCAGCTTGCCGCCGAACACCGGGCAATCCTTGATCGCGGCGTTCAGCATGCCCGGCAGCTTGACGTCGATGCCGTAGATCATGGTGCCGGTGGTCTTCTCGGCGGTGTCCAGCCGCTTCACGCCCTTGCCGATCAGCTTCCAGTCCTTGGGGTCCTTCAGCTTGACCTCGGCCGGCGGCGTCAGCTTGGCCGCGGCCTCGGCGACCTTGCCGTAGGTCGTGGTCTTGCCGGACGGCGTGTGGGTGATGACGCTGTTGGCGGCCGTGCATTCGGACGCCGGCACGTTCCACGCCTCGGCGGCGGCCTGGATCAGCATCACGCGTGCGGTGGCGCCGCCCTTGCGGACATAGTCTTGCGAGGAGCGAATGCCGCGGCTGCCGCCGGTCGAGAAATCGCCCCAGACGCGCTTGCGGGCGACGCTCTGGCCCGGTGTCGGATATTCGGTCGAGACCTTCGACCAGTCGCATTCAAGTTCCTCGGCGACGAGCTGGGCAAGGCCGGTGAGCGAGCCCTGGCCCATTTCGGAGCGGGCGATGCGGATGACGACGGTGTCGTCGGGCCTGACCACGACCCAGGCGCCGATCTCGGGGGAGCCGTCGGCCGCGCGGACCACGGCGGGGCCGCCGAAGGGGATATCGAGGCCGATTGCGAGACCTGCGCCGACCGCGGCGGTGCCGATGACGAAGGCACGGCGGTTCATGCTGGGAGAGACATGCTTGTTCATGTGGCGGCTCCTTACGCGCTTGCGATCGTGTGGATCGCTTCGCGCACCTGCTGGAAGGTGCCGCAGCGGCAGATATTGGTGATGGCCTCGTCGATGTCGGCGTCGGTCGGCTTCGGCTTCTCGCTCAGCAGCGCCGCCACCGCCATGATCATGCCGCTCTGGCAATAGCCGCATTGCGGCACGTCCTGGGCAATCCAGGCTTCCTGCACCTTGTGCAGTGCGTTGCCGGAGGCGAGCCCTTCGATGGTCGTGATCTTCTTGCCTGCGGCCTCGCCGACCGAAACGCCGCAGGAGCGGGTGGCGACGCCGTCGATGTGAACGGTGCAGGCGCCGCATTGTGCAATGCCGCAGCCATATTTCGTGCCGGTCAGGCCGGCATTCTCGCGGATCGCCCAGAGCAGGGGTGTATCCGGCTCGACGTCGAGCGTGAAGGTTTTTCCGTTGATTGTTAGGTTTGCCATCGCAGTCCCCTGATTGGCCCAATCCACCGATTGGACTCAGGGGCGCAATGTGTCCGGCAAATTGGAAACGTTCAAATCAACAGTCCGGGGGGTAGCCGCCAGAGATTTGCTCCCTGGGCGGCCCGCGGCACGGCTTGGGGCGACGTCTACCGGCTTCCGTGCGCAGACGCCCTTGGAACCGGAGCGACAGTTTGTCTCTTTTGCCGGGGTGCAAGTCGACAATGCTCTGCTACAGTGGAATCAGCCAAAAAGAGGTTCCATGAACGTACCGCAGCCTTGCAAAGTCCTGATGCTCTATCCGCTGTTCTCGGCAGAGTCCTTCTGGAGCTTTGGCGAATCTTGCAAAGTGTTGGGCGTGAAGCGCCCTGCGGCCCCTTTGGGGCTGATCACCGTTGCCGCGATGTTGCCCGAGCACTGGACGGTCCGGCTGATCGATTGCAACACGGAAGCCTTCAGCGACGAGGATCTTTCCTGGGCCGACGTCGTCTTCACGGGCGGAATGATGCCGCAGCAGGCCGACACGCTGCGCCTGATCGAAATTTGCCGTGCCGCGGGCAAGCCGGTGGTCGTCGGCGGTCCCGATCCCACCTCAAGCCCCCATATCTATGAGAGGGCCGACTTCCAGGTGCTCGGAGAGGCCGAGAGCGTTCTCCACGAATTCGTCGCGGCCTGGGACAGTGGCGCCCGCTCCGGCGTCTTCATCGCGCCAAAATTCCAGGCCGACGTCACCAAGACGCCGGTGCCGCGCTTCGACCTGCTGAAGTTCGAGGACTACCTTTATCTCGGTGTGCAGTATTCCCGCGGCTGCCCGTTCACCTGCGAGTTCTGCGATATCATCGAGCTCTATGGCCGGGTGCCGCGAACCAAGACGAATGAGCAAATGCTGAACGAGCTCGACAGGCTCTACGCCATGGGCTACCGCGGCCATCTCGACTTCGTCGACGACAATTTCATCGGCAACAAGAAGTCGCTGCGGCTGTTCCTGCCCCAGCTCGCCGAATGGCAGCGTGCTCACGGCTATCCCTTCGAATTGTCGACTGAGGCCTCGGTCAATCTGGCCGACGATCCCGAGCTGTTGGAGCTGATGGGTCAGGCGAATTTCTTCGCCATCTTCGTCGGCATCGAAAGTCCGGATCCGGCGACGCTGGTCGCGATGCGGAAGAAGCAGAACACGCGGCGCAACATCGCCGAGAGCATCCACAAGATCTACGCCGCAGGCATGCTCGTCACCGCGGGTTTCATCGTCGGCTTCGACAATGAGAAGCTCTCGATGGCGGATGCCATGATCGACTTCATCGAAGAGGCGGCGATCCCGGTCAGCATGGTCGGCCTGCTCTATGCCTTGCCGAACACGCAGCTGACGCGCCGCCTCGAGCGCGAAGGCCGGCTGCACCCCGGCCACGATTTGGCGCCGACCATCGGCGCCGATCAGTGTACCGCCGGGATCAACTTCGATCCGGTGCGCCCGTTGCGCGACATCCTGACGGACTACAAGCGCGTGCTGGAGCACATCTACAGCCCAGAGGCCTATGCAAGGCGCGTTGATCGCCTGATGACGCTGCTCGACCGGTCCAGGCAGCGCCAAGAGCTCGCCGAGGGCGATATCCGCGCCGGGCTCGGGGCGATGGAAACGGTGCACAAGGTGGTCACAGCCCTTCCCGAGGCGCGCGGGCCGCTGTGGCAGACCTTCATGAACTGCGCCAAGCGCGACACCTCATCGGCGCGGATCGCCGTGCAGATGATCGCGGCCTATGCGCATCTCGGGCCGTTCTCGCGCAAGGTCATCGCTGCCATCGATGAGCGCCTCGCTGCGCTCGACGAGGAAACGGTCGTTCCGGTGGCGACTGTCGAGGTAACGGCGGCCCGGCATCTGGCCTGACGGTCTACTTCACCGCCAGCCGCAAAAAGCTCATCACGCTGCCGAGCGCGGCGAAGCCGGCGCCAAGTGCCAATGCCACGACTGCGCCGTCGTGACCGGCCAGCGAGAAGCAGGCTGCGGCGAGCGCGGCCCCCGTCGTCTGCCCGGTCAGGCGCGCGGTGGCGACGATGCCGGAGGCGCTGCCGCTGCGATGTGGCGGCGCGCTCGACATCACCGCCTTCATGTTCGGCGCCTGGAAGAAGCCGAACCCCATGCCGCAGATCACCATCCGCCAGATGATGTCGGGGATCGCAGGATTGGCCGGCAGCATCGCCAGCAGCGCCATGCCGAGGCCGAGCATCACGAGCCCAATGCCGCCGAGCAGTCCGACCGCGTGCCGGTCGGAGAGGCGCCCCGCGATCGGCGCCATGATGCCGACCACCAGCGGCCACGGCGTCATGAAGAAGCCGGTCTCGACCTGCGAACGCCCCAGCACGTCCTCGAAATAGAACGGCAGCGAGACAAAGGCGAGGCCCTGCACCGCGAACGAGCATACCGCGGTCGCCGCCGACAGCGCGAACATCGGCCGACTGAACAGATCGATCGGCAGCATCGGCGCGGGATGGTCGGCATGGCGGCGCGTCAGGATGAAGCCGAGCACCAGGGCCGTGAGCAGCTCGATGCCCACGACCACTGGTGACAGATTGTGCGCAGCACTGCCGATGCCCGTGATGAACAACCCGAGACAGGCCGACGCCAGGATCGCGCCGAGGAAGTCAAAGCCGTGATCGGCGCGCGGCGTTTTCGGCAGCATCGCAAAGCCGATGCCGATCGCGACGAGGCCGAACGGGATGTTGACGGCGAACAGCCATGGCCACGGGCCGAGCGCGAGGATGGCGGAGGCGATCGAGGGACCGAAGGTGAAGGCGGTCGCGACCACCAGCGCGTTGTGGCCGAAGCCGCGGCCGAGCATCCGGCCGGGATAGACGAAGCGCACCAGCGCCGTGTTGACGCTCATGATGCCGCTCGCACCTAACCCTTGCAGCGTGCGCGCAACCAGCAGGCTCTCCAGCGACCAGGCCACCGCGCAGAACAGCGAGGCGATGGTGAACAGGATCAGGCCGCCGAGATAGATGCGCTGGTGCCCGACGATCTCGCCGAGTGCTCCCAACGGCAGCAGCGTCGCCACCAGCGCGATCTGGTAGACGTTGACCACCCAGACCGATTGCTCAGGGCTGACATGCAGGTCGCCGGCAATGGCGGGCAGCGCGATGTTCGCGATCGCGGTGTCGAGCGAGGCCATGGCCAGCGCGGTGAAGATCGCGGCAATGGCCCAGCGCCGCTGTGCGGGCGGAAGGCCGTCGGAAATGGTGTGGTCGGGCTTGCGCGCGGCGGCGGGTAACGTGATTGTCATTGCGTTAGCGCGTTGCTCCGGCGGCCGGCTCCAGGGGACTTGGCATGTACTACGGCGCGGCCGCCTTCCACAGGCATATGCTTGCATGCAGTGTATGCGCGAAGGCTGGGCGATGATTCCTGGCGCCGGCGTATGATCGCATGAGCTGCTGCAATGTCAGGGGAGCGCCATGCACATCGTCGTTTTGCCCGGTGACGGCATCGGGCCCGAGATCACGACCGCGACATCAGGCGTGTTGCGTGCCGCCTCCGAGCGCTTCCAGCTCAATCTGCGGCTGGAGGAGCACGCAGTTGGCCATGCGAGCCTCAAACAATTCGGTACGACGGTGCGCCCCGAGCTGCTCGACATCGTCCGTGCCGCCGACGGGCTGATCCTCGGGCCGACCGCGACTTTCGACTTCAAGGACGAGGCCCATGGCGAGATCAACCCGTCGCGGTATTTCCGCAAGAACCTCGACCTCTACGCCAATGTCCGGCCCGCACGCACCTATGCGGGGCTGTCCGGCCGGGTCGGTGATTTCGACCTTGTCGTGGTGCGCGAGAACACGGAAGGGTTTTACGCCGACCGCAACATGGAGCAGGGCAATGGCGAGATGCTGGTCACATCGGATGTCGTGATCTCGCTGCGCCGGATCACGCGCCATTGCTGCGAACGCATCGCGCATGCGGCGTGCCGGCTGGCGATGAAGCGGCGCAAGCATCTCACCATCGTGCACAAGGCCAATGTGCTCAAGCTCGGCGACGGCATGTTCCTCGACATCTGCCGCGAGGCGGCGAATGCCTATCCCGGCCTCGCCGTCGACGACATCCTCGTCGACGCCATGATGGCGCATGTTGTACGCAACTCCGACCGCTTCGACGTCATCGTCGCCACCAACATGTTCGGCGACATCCTGTCCGATCTCACCGCAGAGCTTTCCGGCAGCCTCGGCCTCGGCGGCTCGCTCAATGTCGGTCACAGCCACGCCATGGCGCAGGCCGCGCACGGTTCGGCGCCTGACATTGCAGGCCAGGACGTCGCAAATCCGGTCTCGCTGGTCCTGTCGACGGCCCTGCTGCTGGCCTGGCACGGCGAGAACAGCGGCGCGGTACGGTACGAGGAAGCCGCTCGTGCGATCGAGGTGGCGGTGGCAAAAGCGATCGGCGAAGGCAGGGCAACGCGCGATGTCGGCGGCAAGCTCGGCACCATCGCGGCGGGGGCCGCGATCGCAGAGATCTTGCAGGCGGAGTGAGGTGGTCCTGCGGGTCCTGCGTGTTTTTTTTAAAGGCTCAAAACAAAAAACGCGAAAACAACCCCATGCACAGTAGACGGCCCCTTGATTAATAAGGGATTTCCGAACCGCGCAGCGACGACATTCACCGCGGCCATGACGTTGACCTGTCGGGCAAAACACTGGCAGGATGCCAGGATTGCACCGGTCCGCAAAAGACCATGTGTGCTTCCCGTGAAGGAGCGATGCCCGCTCCTGTGCTGAAGCAGATCTACGCGGGCAGCTCCGGCATTCACCTTTTGGACCCGTTGCAGACGTTAGGCTGGATATGTTGCCTTTTCCACCGCACGTTGAGGTATCATAAATTCTGAACTGCTAGCTGGGTTGTATGGCCTGGATTGTTGCCTTCGCAGTCTTAGTGTTTGTTTACCGTCGCGCGACGCGTGCTGGCGACCGGCTTGTGGAACTGAAACCGACGGGAATGCTGCGCTCGCCGCTGTTCTACGCACAAACGGCGCTCCTTTGCGTTCTAGTGGTGCTTATGTTGGCTCCGGGTTACCTGCCACACGAGCGGTGGGCTGTTGCCGCCTATCTTGTCGTCCTGGTGATCGTGGTAGCAGCGCTCTTGTTCGTGCGGCGCGCATTGAAATGGCGCTACCCCGTTTAATGTGATCACTTCCGCTTATGGCCCTTATCGTCGCTTGGCATACGGCATCGGCAGGTCCGGAGTCTGGCTAGAGCAGAAGTCATCGCCTCCGGTGCAGACTGCCGCCTTTGATCTGACCCGGTCATCAGTGCAGCTTGGACCAACGTAGAACAATGGCTGTTCTCAGCCGGGGTATATGAGATCGGATTGATAATGAAACGACGAGAATTCCTGACTCTGGTTGGTGTGGCGTCTGCGTTGCCTCTGGCAGCGCGAGCACAGCAAGTGAAGCGAATGCCCCGAATTGGCCTTCTCCTCCCCCCACCGCGGAATTTGGAAGTAGACTCATTCCTCAAGGGGCTCAGCGATCTCGGTTGGGTTAACGGCGCGAACATTCATGTCGAATATCGCGACGCCGGTGGCGACGACGCCAGGCTGCCGGCGCTTGCGAATGAACTTGTCGCTCTTGATATTGACGTTCTCGTCACAGCCACATTCCCCGGGATTCTTGCCGCTCATAACGCGACGGCAAAAATTCCGACCGTAATGATCGTGGGCCCCGATCTGGTGACCATAGGCCTTGCAGCCAGCATGGCTCATCCTGGCGGCAACATCACGGGGCAAACCTTTTTCCTCACAGAACTGGCTGCAAAGCGCCTGGAGATTCTCGCAGGCTTGGCTCCCTCGACCAGACGCGTGGGGGTGCTCATGCAGCGAGGAAATCCACTGAACAACGCTACAATGAGCACCATGAGGAACGCGGCGCAGGCATTGAAGATGGAGCTACTACCTATCGAGGTCGACGTTCCCGGCGATCTCGAAAGCGCGCTGTCACTCGTCGGCTCTAACCCGATGGACGGCCTCGTGATCACGGACGCAAACGCGTTTGTCACCAACACGTCCATGGTGGCCGCGATTGTGGACAAGTGCCGGGTGCCATCGGTTGCCGCACCCATTGTCGCCGCCCGGGGGGCGGCCCTGATGGGATACGGTGTGGACTTCACCGCAATGTTCCGCCACGCCGCTGTTTTCGTCGACAAGATATTGAAGGGTGCCAACCCCGCCGAGATTCCCATCGAGCAGCCGACGCAGTTCAAGACCGTCATCAACCACAAGACCGCAAAGGCACTCGGCGTGGAGATACCTCCGTCGTTGCTGGTGCGCGCGGACGACGTGATCGAATAACAGCGGCGGCCTCTTCGGCAAGCGGGCGAGCCAATTCGCTCTAGAACTGATATCTCCTCAGCCCCCCATCCACCGGGATCACCGTGCCCGTGATGTACCGCGCTACAGGGGACGCCAGAAACACCGCCAACGCCGCAAGGTCTTCCGGCTCGCCCCAATAGCCGACAGGAATCTCCTCCTCCGCGAACCGCTCGCGATAATCGGGCGCGTAGTTGCGGCGGATCTGTTCGCTCATGATGCGGCCGGGCGGGATGCAGTTGATGGTGATGCCGTGCTCGCCGATCTCGCGCGACAGGCCCTTGGCCCAGGCGTGGACGGCGGCTTTGGCGGCGAACGCGGCGTTGAGCCCTTCCGGCTCGGACTTGCCGGTGATGTTGACGATGCGGCCCCATTTGCGTTCGATCATCTGCGGCAGCAGCGCATGCGCGATGCGGCGGTAGCTGGTGAAATTCAGCGCGATCGCTTCGTCCCATTGGCTGTCGGGCGCATCGACGGGGAGGGGGCGGCTGCCGCCGGCATTGTTGATGAGGATGTCGACATGGCCGAGCTCGCTCACGGCGAAGGCCGAAATCCTCTCCGCCGCGTCCTTGGCCATCACGTCCTGCTCGAATGGCGTGATCAGACCGGAACCGACTTCCGTCACCAACTCGGCGAGCAGATCGGTTCGCCGTGCCACGCCGACGACGCGCACGCCTTCGGCAGCCAAGCCCTTGGCGATGGCGCGGCCGATGCCGACGCTCGCTCCGGTGACGACGGCGGTTTTCGATTTGAGCCCGAGATCCATGGTGACACGCCCTCTTGTTTGCTTTTCTGCTTGTCGCTGTTCGTTTGGCTGTTCGTTTTTCTGTTCGTTTCCTGCCCTGTCCCGTCAGCCTGATTTGCCCGACCGGGACGAGCAGTGGTAACCAAGAGCCGCGTTGAAGGAAACACGAAAAAGAAAAGGCGCCGAGCGATGGTCTGGGATCCGCAGCAATATCTGAAATTCTCCGGGCACCGCCTCCGGCCCGCCGTCGACCTCTTGATGCGGATTCCGGATTCTGGCCCGCGTGCGGTTGCCGATCTCGGTGCCGGCGCCGGCAACGTCACCAGGCTGATCAAGGAGCGTTGGCCGGACGCGACGGTGACCGGTGTCGAGGGATCAGCCGAGATGGTTGCCGCCGGCCGCAAGGCGGCGCCGGACGTGGAATGGTCGCACGAGGATCTCGGCCATTGGCGCCCGACGAAGCAATATGACGTGGTCTATTCCAATGCCGCGCTGCACTGGCTGCCCAATCATGCGGCCCTGTTTCCGTCGATCATGGAGAAAGTGACGCCCGGCGGAATGCTCGCTGTGCAGATGCCGCGCAACTTTCTGGCGCCCTCGCATGTGCTGATTGGCGAGACGGCGCTGAACGGTCCCTGGCGGTCCAAGGTCGAGCATCTCGTCACGCCGCCGCCGGTCGAAGCGCCGGCCTATTATCACGGTCTTCTTGCTCCGATGTCGGCCAATATCGACATCTGGGAGACCGAATATCTGCAGGTGCTGGAAGGCGAGAATCCCGTGAAAGAGTGGACCAAGGGGACTTGGCTGACGCGCTATCTCGACATCCTGCAGGGCGACGAGAAGGCAGCGTTCGAAGCCGCCTATGGGATGCGGGTCGCGAAAGCCTATCCGAAGAACGCCGCGGGACAGACGCTGTTTCCGTTCCGACGTCTGTTCATGGTCGCCCAGCGCAACGGCTGATCGCACTGCCGCAATGCGACATAAGCGCTCGCTTCCGGGAACAGCAGCAGGTGCCGGGTTGCGCATTCAGCAGCCGCCAAGATAGTTTGAAGGTAGCGTGGCTGCGGCAAATTGGGCTTAGGTCTAGTTGTTCGGGTGGCGGATTGCTGTCAGTACTGAAATCGGAAAACAAAAAAGACCCGGTTTTAGAGGTTGTTGGGAGGTTCGTTCATGCGCAAGCTGCTTCTTGCGGTCGCCGCCGCAGCTGTTCTCGTGAGTCCCGTCTTGTCTCCGGTCTTGGCCCAGGCCCAGAGCCCGATCGTCATCAAATTCAGCCACGTCGTTGCCAACGACACTCCTAAGGGCAAGGGCGCCCTGAAGTTTAAGGAACTCGCGGAGAAGTACACCGACGGCAAGGTCAAGGTCGAAATCTACCCGAACTCCACGCTGTACAAGGACAAGGAGGAGATCGAGGCGCTGCAGCTCGGCTCGGTGCACATGCTCGCGCCCTCGACCGCGAAGTTCGCCCCGCTCGGTATCAAGGAGTTCGAGGCGCTCGACCTGCCATGGTTGTTCAAGGACGATCAAACCTATTCCAACGCGATGAAGGGCACGATCGGCAAGTGGCTGTTCGATAAGCTCGAGACCAAGGGCATTACCGGGCTCGCGTATTGGGACAACGGCTTCCACATGCTCTCCGCCAACCGTGCCCTGATGAAGCCGACCGATTTCCAGGGTCTCAAATTCCGCATCTCCGGATCGAAGGTCGCCGACCAATATCTCCGGATCATGGGCTCGATCCCCCAGATCATGGCGTTTTCCGAAGTCTACCAGGCTTTGCAGACAGGCGTGGTCGACGGCTGCGAGAACACCGCCTCCAATTACCTGACGCAGAAATTCTACGAGGTGCAGAAGGACATCACCGTGTCCTATCACGCGCACCTGCAATATGCTGTGATCGTCAATTCGAAATTCTGGTCCGGCCTGCCGCCCGATATCCGCGCCCAGCTCGAGAAGGCGATGAACGAGGCGACCGACTACACCAACTCGATCGCGCGCCAGGAAAACGAGGATGCGCTGGCCGAGATCAAGAAGACGGGCAAGACCACGCTGCATTATCTGACTGACGCCGATCGCAAGGCGTGGCAGGAAGCGATGCAGCCGACCTACAAATGGGCGAAGGGGCGGGTCGGGCAGGAGGTGCTCGATCTCCTCGCCAAGGAACTCGACGTCAAGATGAACTGACGCCGGCGCGCTATAAGAACAACCATGAACGGTCGGGGGTGATCGCACTCCCGGCCGTTGCTCTTGAATGATGAGCCAAGCTGAGGGGACCAAGTTGCTGCGTGCATTGAATCGTGTGCTCGATCATCTCGAGGAATGGCTGATCGCGACGATGATCGCGGCCGCGACATTGCTCATCTTCGTTGCCGTGCTGCACCGATATGGCGCCGGGCTGTCGATCGACATCGCCAAATGGGCGGAGGCGCGCAACCTGGCCTTGCTGGCCGTCCCCGCGCGAGCCGCGTTCGTCTGGCTTGCCGCTCTCGATTTGTCCTGGGCGCAGGAACTCTGCATCTACATGTTCATCTGGATGGCGAAGTTCGGTGCGGCCTACGGGGTGCGCACCGGCATCCATGTCGGCGTCGACGTCCTGGTCAATGTCCTTCCCGGCGGATCGCGCCGCCGCGTCATCACGTTCGGCCTGATGTGCGGCGCCCTTTTCACGGCCATCGTGTGCTATTTCGGGGCCGCGTTCGTCGGCCAGATGTGGCAGACCGGCCAGCAATCCAACGACCTCGAAGCGCCGATGTGGCTGGTGTATCTCACCATCCCGCTCGGCTCCGGGCTGATGTGCTTCCGCTTCCTGCAGGTCGCCTGGTCGTTCTATCACACCGGCGAGCTGCCGCATCACGACATGGCCGGCGTCGAGGGCGTCGAAATAGACCCGGTCCATCCGGCCCCGGTCACGCGCAGTCAGGTCGTCCGCGACGAACGCAGCCCGCTCGGCTGGGTCCTGATGTTGTTGCCGGTCCTGATCGTCGCCGTGTGCTTCGCCCATTCGGCGCACGTGATCACGCTGCCGCAGGGCCTCCGTGTCGCCGTGGTTTTCGGCCTTCTGCTGTCGTTGATGCTCACGGGCATGCCGATCTCGATCGCGCTCGGTCTGACCGTGCTCAGCTTCATGTTCACGCTGACCGACGTGCGAACGGAATCGGTGGCGCTGAAGCTGTTCACCGGCATCGAGAGCTTCGAGATCATGGCGATCCCGTTCTTCATCCTTGCCGGCAACTTCCTGACCCATGGCGGCGTGGCGCGCCGGATGATCACGTTCGCGACGTCGCTGGTCGGCCATTGGTATGGCGGCCTTGCGCTCTCGGGCGTGGTCGCCTGCGCGCTGTTCGCCGCGATTTCCGGCTCGTCGCCGGCCACCGTGGTGGCGATCGGATCGGTGATCCTGCCCGCGATGGTCGCGCAGGGATTCCCGAAGAGGTTCGGGGCGGGCGTGATCACGACCTCGGGCTCATTGGGAATTCTCATTCCCCCATCGATTCCGATGGTTCTTTTCGCCGTCTCCACCAACACCTCCGTCGGCAAGCTGTTCATCGCCGGCATTGTGCCGGGAATGGTGCTCGCCATGCTGCTCGGCGCCACGACGTTCTATCGAGCCTGGCGTAACGACTATCCGAGGATGCCGAAAGCAACCCTCTACGAGCGCTTCGATGCGCTCCGCAAGTCGATCTGGGGTATCCTGCTGATCGTGATCGTGATCGGCGGCATCTACAGCGGCCTGTTCACACCGACCGAAGCTGCCGCCGTCAGCGCGGTGTACGCCTTCATCGTCGCAGTGTTCATCTACAAGGATTTGAAGCTGCGAGACGTGCCGCGGGTGCTGCTGTCATCGGCGAATCTTTCGGCGATGCTGCTCTACATCATCACCAACGCCGTCTTGTTCTCGTTCCTGATGACTTACGAGAACGTGCCGCAAGCGCTTGCGCAATGGATGATCGACCAGGGCCTCGGCTGGATCGGCTTCCTGCTCGTCGTCAATCTCCTGCTGCTATTGGCCGGCAACGTGATGGAGCCGTCCTCGATCATCCTGATCATGGCGCCGATCCTGTTTCCGGTTGCGATCAAGCTCGGCATCGATCCGATCCATTTCGGCATCCTGATGACGGTCAACATGGAAGTCGGGCTGTGCCATCCGCCGGTCGGCCTCAATCTCTACGTCGCCTCAGGCATCGCCAAGATGGGCATCACCGAGCTCACGGTTGCGGTGTGGCCATGGCTGCTGACAATGCTGGGATTCCTGGTGGTCGTGACATACTGGCCCGGTCTGTCGCTGTGGCTGCCGAGGCTGCTCGGCATGTAGCCGAGCTCAGGCGATGCATGGCTAACGCGCGGTAAATCCGCTCGTTCAAATGCCACCGCTGTGCGATGCACACATTTTTACAGATGTGCGGTAGGACCATGCGAGCGGATGAGGCTGGCATGTTGTTCAATAGAATGGAATCCGGACGGGCGTCGATTTCCGATGCCGTCTACATGGAAGTGATCACGGGCCTGCACGGCACGACGATCCCTACTATTCTCGCCGCCGTCTGCCAGGTGATGGTCGGCGCGATCACAACCTACGAGACCGGTGACGCGGTCACGGCAGCCCTTACGGTCGCCGGTGTCGTCGTGGCCATGATCCGTCTGTCCGAAATCGCTGCGTTCCGCCGTCGCCTCACGCAGCCGTCGCGGCTGGATCGGGCCGAGGCCGCGCGCTGGGAACGGCGGTACATTGCCGGCACCGTCATCACCGCCTTGGTACTGGGCGTGTTTGCCGCGCGCAGCATCGTGCTCGGCGACGCGCTCTGCTGCGTGATGGCGGTCGGCATCGGTTTCGGCTTCGGTGCCGGCGTGGTGGCGCGGCTGGCACTGCGCCCGGTCGCAGCACTGCTCGATCTGGTCGCGATCGCCGCGCCCGCCGCGATCGTGACGTTCATGCAGCCCGATCTGCGCCATGTCGGGCTCGGGCTCCTCATCCTGATGTATGTGGCCGCCAGCTTCGAGATGGTGCGGCTGAGCTTCAATGCCTCGATCAGCCAGATCACGCTCAAGCGACAGTTCGAGCGGCTCGCGCGCTCGGACTCGATGACCGGCGTCTTTAACCGCTCGGTGCTGGCGGAGGATCTGCCGCGAATGCTGGCGGACGGAAATTCCAGCATGATCGCCGTCCACGCGCTCGATCTCGACCGCTTCAAGGAGGCCAATGACCGGTTCGGCCATCCAGTCGGCGACGCGCTGCTCAAGCAGGTGGCCGGGCGGCTCAAGGCGCTTGCCGCAGCTCATGATCTCGTGGTCCGGATGGGCGGCGACGAGTTCATCCTGGTGCAGCGCGCGGCGACCGATGCGGAAGCGATGGCACGGCGGATCGTGCAATCGCTCAGCGCGCCCTATGATGTCGACGGGCAGGTGATCGGGCTCGGCGTCAGCGTCGGCGTTGCTGTCGCGCCGCAGGATGGGCGCACGGTGGAGGGGCTGTTGTCGCGCTCCGACCGGGCGATGTACCGCGCCAAGCAGGACGGCGGCGGCTACGTGCTGGCGCGGGAGCTGCGGACGGCGGACATGCGCGCCTCCGGTAAGCCGGTGGCCGGAGGTTTGGCTGCGTAAGGACTTGTTGGAACCGCAATCGAGATGCGGTTAGATGCCTCCCAAGAGACGAGCCGGGAGGGCATTATGAGCAGCATCGAAGCCAGCGACACGCCGAAGGGCGCAACGCCATCCGTCATCGCGCAGCAAACAGCGATGCTGAACGCGCTGCCGTTCTCCGACACGCGGGATTTCGACGACGCCGCGCGCGGCTTCCTCGGCACGATCGAGAACGCGGAGATCACCAATCCGCAAGGGCGGACGGTCTGGAGCCTCGAGCCTTACGGCTTCCTGTCGACTGAAGAGGCGCCAGCCACGGTCAATCCGAGCCTGTGGCGGCAGTCGCGGCTCAACATGCAACACGGCCTGTTCGAGGTCGTGCCCGGAATCTACCAGGTGCGCGGGCTCGACATCGCCAACATGACGCTGATCGAAGGCGACAGCGGCGTCATCGTCGTCGACACCCTGACCTCGATCGAGGGCGCGCGCGCCGCGCTCGATCTCTACTACAAGCATCGCGGCCAGCGACCGGTCGCGGCCGTGATCTTCACCCACACCCACACCGACCATTGGGGCGGCGCGCGCGGCGTGCTCGAGGAGGATGCACTCGCGACCGGCCGCGTGCCGATCATCGCGCCGAACTTGTTCATGGAGCATGCCGTCTCCGAGAACATCATCGCAGGACCTGCGATGCTGCGCCGGGCGCAATACCAGTTCGGGCCGCTCCTCGCCAAGGGCGTGCGCGGGCAGGTCGATTGCGGCCTCGGCAAGTCGATGGCGGCAGGTTCGGTGGCGCTGCTGCGGCCGACCAATCTGATCATGGCGACCGGCGACCGTCGCGTGATCGACGGTGTCGAATTCGAATTCCAGATGGCGCCGAACAGCGAAGCGCCGGCGGAGATGCATTTCTTCATCCCGCGCTACAAGCTGTTGAACCTGGCCGAGAACTGCACCCACAATTTCCACAATCTGCTGCCGTTCCGCGGCGCCGACGTGCGCGACGCGCTGGCCTGGTCGAAATATCTGGGCGAGGCCTTGCAGCTCTGGGATGGCAAGGCGGAGGCGATGTGCGGCCAGCATCACTGGCCGGTGTGGGGACACGAACGCATCGGCACGATGATCCGCCAGCAGCGCGACCTCTATAAGTTCGCGCATGACCAGACCATCCGCCTGATGAACCACGGCCTCACCGCGGCCGAGATCGCCGAAACGATCCAGCTGCCCAACAGCCTCGAGGGCGCCTGGCACGGCCGCGGCTATTACGGCCACATCCGGCATAATGTGAAGGCGATCTATCAAAAATACCTGGGCTGGTACGACGCCAATCCGGTCAATCTCGATCCGCTGCCCCCGGTGGAGTCGGGCAAGAAATATGTCGAGTACATGGGCGGCGCCGACGCCATCCTCGCGCGGGCGCGTGTCGATTTCGACAAGGGCGAATTCCGCTTCGTGGCGCAGGCGCTCGGCCATCTCGTCTTTGCCGAGCCGGACAATCAGGCTGCGCGTGCGTTGCTGGCGGATACGTTGGAGCAGCTCGGCTATGCCGCTGAAAGCGCGACCTGGCGCAATGCCTATCTGTTCGGCGCGCAGGAATTGCGCCAGGGCATGCCGAAGGTGCCGGCACGCCCGCCGATGCCGCGCGAGACGCTGGCGGCGCTGCGTACCTCACAGCTCTGGGACGTGCTCGGCATCCGCCTCAACGGACCCAAGGCGGAAGGAAAGCACATCGTGCTGAACTGGAGCTTCTCCGACACCGGCGAGACCTTCGTGCTCAATCTGGAGAACTGCGCGCTCACCTACACGGAGGGCATGCAGGCGGACAATGCCGATGCCAGCTTCACGCTCGCGCGGTCGACGCTCGATGAGGTGATCGCAAAACTGACCAGCTTCCCGGAGGCCGTGACCGCCGGCAAGGTCAAATTCGCCGGCAACCCGATGCGCCTGGCCGAGCTGATGGGCCTGATGGACGAATTCCCGCGCATGTTCGAGATCGTCGAGCCGAAGCGGGCGGTGGTGAGGTAGGGCAGCCGTCACCGCGTTCCCACTGTCATCGTCCGGCTTGACCGGACGATCCAGTACTCCGCGGCGGGAGTTGCGTGAGCAAACTGCTGCCGCGGCGTACTGGATGCCCCGCCAGCGCGGGGCATGACAGCGGCTACTCCGCGCTGCTCACCAGCTTGATCCGCGGCGCCTGTTCCTCGCCAAGGCTCCGATAGGCCGCGAGATAATCCAGCGCCATCCGCCGCGCCGTGAAGCGCGTCTCGAATTGCTTGCGGATGACGGAGCGGTCGAGTTGCGACAGGCGACCGACGACGCCGGCTGCGCTGAGGACGTCCTCGACGACGAAGCCGGTGAGGCCCTCGTCGATGATCTCCGGCACCGAGCCGCGGTTGAAGGCGATGACCGGCGTTCCGCAGGCCATGGCTTCGATCATCACCAGGCCGAACGGCTCCGGCCAGTCGATCGGCAACAAGAGGCCGAGCGCGCCGCTCAAAAAGTCCGACTTCTCGTGATCGCTGATCTCGCCGATGAATTCCACCAGCGGATTGTTCTCGATCATCGGCCGGATCAGCTCGTCATAGTAATCCTGGTCAGCACGATCGACCTTGGCGGCGATCTTGAGCGGAATGCCGCAATGCGTCGCGATCTTGATGGCGCGGTCGACGCCCTTTTCCGGCGCGATGCGGCCGAGCACGGCGAGGTATTCCTGTTTCGCCGGCTTCGGCGTCAGCAGGTTCTCGGGCAGGCCGTGGTGGATCGTCCTCACCCAATTGGCCTGCGGCACCGGCCGGCGCTGCGCGTTCGAGATCGAGATGACGGGGACCTTCGAGAAGGTGTTGAAGACCGGCTGATGCTCCGGCAGGTCGAGCCGGCCGTGCAGCGTGGTCAGGAACGGCGTCGGCTGCCGGTAGAACAGCGACCACGGATAATAATCGAGATGGAAGTGGAGGAAGTCGAACTCCTCGTCGTCACATTTCTGCCGCACCCGCTCCAGCATCACCATGTGCAGCGCATTGGGATCGCGCACGGAACCGTCGAGGCGGAGCGCCCGCGGCCACAGCGCATCCAGCTTTGCCGAGGTTTGCGAGTCGCCGCTCGCGAACAGCGTCACATCGTGCCCAAGGGCCACCAGCTCTTCCGTCAACCAATGCACCACCCGCTCGGTGCCGCCATACAGCTTGGGTGGAACAGCCTCCGTCAACGGAGCTACCTGCGCGATGCGCATCTCACCATCTCCTCTGTGCGATCATGATTGTAGAAAGCCCCCGCCTGTTCAGCACCGGCACGCCAGTCAAGGGAACGTTCCCGCACTTGCGAAGTTCCTCCTTCCGAACGTTACTTATTCGACACGTCGGATGCCCGTCGCGATGCTGCCATCACATCTTCGCAGAACGCCCGCATCCGCATGTCGTGATGAGTGTGCCCGGGAACCGAGGCGAAGTGGTCGATGTTCAGTCGGCTAACAACAAAAGTTTGAATCATCACGACGGGGTCAATAGTCACATGGATCATCTTTCTGGGTATGCGCACCGGCCGTTTGCCTTTGTTTTGCGCTATCTTCGGCGTCGGCTCGCGTCGCATCTTGTGATCCTGACGGCTGTGGTGGCGGCCGTTGCCTGCTCCGTAGGCACGCAGTACGGCGTCAAATCCCTCGTCGACAGTCTGTCGGCCGGCGCTTCGCATGGTGGGAACGTATGGCTGGCATTCATTTTCCTCATGGCGCTGATCGCCGCCGACAATTTCCTTTGGCGGATCGCGAGCTGGACGGCCAGCTTCACCTTCGTCCGTGTCACGGGTGATTTACGTCGTGACATATTTCGTCATCTGACCGGCCACGCGCCGAGCTACTTCTCCGACCGCATGCCCGGCATGCTGACGAGCCGCATCACGGCGACGTCGAATGCGGTGTTCACGGTCGAAAACATGTTCGTCTGGAATGTGTTGCCGCCGTGCATCGCGACGGTTGCGGCCATCGCGCTGATTGGAACCGTCAGCCCTTACATGGCACTCGGCCTGATGGTGATTGCCGGCGGGATGGTGCTTGCGATGTTCCGTCTCGCTGCCGCGGGAAAGCCGCTGCATGACGACTTCGCCGACAAGGCCGCTGTCGTCGACGGCGAGATGATCGACGTCATCAGCAACATGCCGCTGGTGCGCGCCTTCTGCGGCATCGGGCACGAGCATGAGCGGTTCGACGCGACTGTGAACCGGGAGCTCACCGCGCGCGGCCGCAGCCTGCGCTATCTGGAGAAGCTGCGGCTTATCCATGCCGGCGTCACTGTCGTGCTCACGATTGCCCTGATGGCCTGGGCGATCATGCTCTGGCAGGATGGCCGGGCGACCACGGGCGACGTCGTGCTGGTCTGCACCCTCGGTCTCTCCATTCTGAACGCGACGCGCGATCTCGCGGTGGCGCTGGTCGACGTCACCCAGCACGTTGCGCGGCTGACCGAGGCGATCGCCACGCTGCTGGTGCCGCATGAATTACGCGACCACCCCGAGGCCGAGCCGCTGGTGAAGAGCGGCGCCGCGATCGCGTTCAACAATGTCACCTTCGGCTATCCCGGCGGCGAAAAGATCTTCGAGCGCTTCAGCCTGCGCCTGCAACCCGGCCAGCGCGTCGGCCTGGTCGGCCAGTCCGGCGGCGGCAAGTCGACGCTGTTCACGCTGCTCCAGCGCTTCTACGATACCGACGAGGGCAGCATCACCATCGACGGCCAGGACATTTCCAAGGTGACGCAGCAGAGTCTGCGCGAGGCGATCTCCGTCGTGCCGCAGGACATCTCGCTGTTCCACCGCTCGATTCGCGAGAACATCCGCTATGGCCGCCCGAACGCGACCGACGACGAGGTGCTGCGTGCCGCGATTGCGGCGCGCTGCGATTTCGTCGAAAGCCTGTCTGGCGGTCTCGACACCATGGTCGGCGACCGCGGTGTCAAGATGTCCGGCGGTCAGCGCCAGCGCATCGCGATCGCGCGCGCCTTCCTGAAGGACGCGCCGATCCTGCTGCTGGACGAGGCGACCGCCGCGCTCGACAGCGAATCCGAGGAGGCGATCCGTGAGGCGTTGTCGCGGCTGATGCGCGGCCGCACCGTCATCGCGATCGCCCACCGCCTCGCGACCCTGCGCAATTTCGATCGCGTGGTCGTGTTGAGGGGTGGTAAGATCATCGAGGACGGGTCGCCCGAGCGTCTGATGCAGGGCCACGGTCCCTATCGTGAGCTGGTCACGCAGGAAATGAGCCGGCTCGCCCAAGCCGCCGCGTAAACCAACAGTCGCGTTCGAGTCGGTTGCGTGTCGAAACAAGCGCAGGGGAGCTGCTGATGTCGGCTGAAGCCGTTACCCAATTCGTCTCCGTGACGCGGACCGTGGACCAGGTCGCGGAGCAGCCTTTCTATATTCCGATGACGGGACCGTCGGCGCGGCCGCGGCGTTCGCTCAAGCACGACGACACCTTTATCGTGCTCGACAGCCATGGCGACATCGGCGCTTCGGCTGGCGGGCCCGATGGCCTGTTCCACCACGACACGCGCTACCTTGCGAGGCTCGAGCTCGTGCTCGACGATCTCCAGCCGCTGCTGCTGGGCTCGAACCTGCGCGACGACAATTCAGCCCTGACCGTCGATCTCACCAATCCGGACATCTACCGGCAGGGCAGCCTCGTGCTGCAAAAGGACCTGCTGCACATCGTGCGCACGATCTTCCTGTGGCGCGGCACCGCCTATCAGCGCATCGGCGTGCAGAACCACGGCGACCGCCCGGCCGGCTTCGCGCTGACGCTGCTGTTCGATAACGACTTCGCCGATCTGTTCGAAGTCCGCGGCGAGCGGCGCCCGCGCCGCGGCATCGGCTCGAGCCGGCTGTTGGCACCGACCGACGTGCTGTTCGACTACCGCGGTCTTGATGACGCCGAGCGCACCACGGGCCTGCATTTCGATCCGCGCCCGACCAAGTTGTCGGTGAACGCCGCGACCTGGCAGCTCGAACTCGACCCGCATGAGTCGAAATCCCTGTTCGTGGCCGTATCCTGCAACCGGCCGGTCGCGGAGAAGCCGGCGCGCTTTTTCAGAAGCCTGCTCGCCCACCGCCGCGAGATGCGCCGATCGACGATGGGCGCCGCCAGCATCGAGACCTCCAACAACATCTTCAACGAGGTGCTGTGCCAGGCCATGGCCGACCTCAACATGCTGATGACGGAGACGCCGCAAGGCCGCTATCCCTATGCGGGGATTCCCTGGTACTCGACGACGTTCGGCCGTGACGGGCTGATCACCGCGTTGCAGATGCTGTGGGTCGATCCGCGGATCGCCAAGGGCGTGCTGCGGCGGCTCGCCCATTTCCAGGCCAAGGCGGTCGATCCGCTCGCCGATGCCGCGCCGGGCAAGATCCTGCACGAGATGCGCGGCGGCGAGATGGCGGCGCTGCGGGAGGTACCGTTCGCGCAATATTACGGCAGCGTCGATTCCACGGCCTTGTTCGTCCTGCTGGCAGGAAGCTATTTCGAACGCACCGGCGACGAGAAGACATTGACCGAGCTGTGGCCGGCCATCGAAGCGGGGTTGGCCTGGATCGACGGCCCCGGTGACCCCGACAAGGACGGCTTCGTCGAATATCAGCGCGCCACGGAAAAGGGCCTCGCCAACCAGGGCTGGAAGGATTCCTACGACGCGATCTTCCATGCCGATGGCCAGCTTGCGGAAGGCAATCTCGCGCTGGCCGAAGTGCAAGGTTACGTCTTTGCCGCCAAGCGGCTCGCCGCGCGCTGCGCGCTCCGGCTCGGCAAGCCTGATCTCGCCAGGAAGCTCGAGGCCGAAGCCAAGGCGCTGGCCGAGCGTTTCGAGACCGCGTTCTGGTGCGAGGAGCTCGGCACCTATGCGCTTGCGCTCGACGGCAAGAAGCGGCCCTGCAAGGTGCGGACCTCGAACGCCGGCCAGATCCTGTTCAGCGGCATGATCCGCGAGGACCGCGCGCGCCTCGTCGCCGCCGATTTGATGCGGCCGCATTTCTTCTCGGGCTGGGGCATCCGCACCGTCGCTGTCGGCGAGGTGCGATACAACCCGATGTCCTATCATGACGGGTCGATCTGGCCGCACGACAATGCGCTGATCGCGCTCGGGCTCGCGCGCTACGGGCTCAAGCATTCGGTCGCGCATGTCTTCAAGGGATTGTTCGACGCCGCGACTTACATGGACCTGCGCCGCTTGCCCGAATTGTTCTGCGGTTTCCGGCGCGAAAAGCGGCGCGGCCCGACGCTCTATCCGGTCGCCTGCGCGCCGCAGGCCTGGGCCAGCGCAACGGCGTTCACGCTATTGGAGGCGGCGCTGGGCATCGAGTTCGACGTGGACCGCGGCGAGATCCGGCTGCGCAATCCGCATCTGCCGGCGTTTCTGCACGAGGTGATTTTGCGCGATCTGCGTCTGGGCGAGTCCAGCGTGGACCTGCGCGTCAGCCGCCATGGCGATGACGTGGCGCTGGAAGTGTTGCGCACGCGTGGCCAGATCCAGGTCTCGATCGTGCTGGCGCGCTAGCGGCGCGCCGGGAGGAGGGTGCATGCGTACCGCCGGATGGTTGGCCCTGGGCGTCGTGATCGTCTGCGGGATGACGCTCGCCGTGTCACGTGCCGCGGAGGAGTCGCCCGCACCCGCGACTGAAGCGAATGCACCGCCGACGGCGCAGCCGCCGGCGTCATCGGTCCCCGTCACGCCCAAGAATGCCGCGCCACCACCGTCGGTCACGATCATCGGCGCGAGCGATGCGCACGGTGTGCTTGGCCGTGACGTGCTCAGCGCGGCGAACGAGGACATGGGCCGCATCGTCGACGTCATCGTCGATCGGAGCGGGCACGTGCGCGCCGCCGTGATCGATTTCGGCGGCTTCCTCGGCGTCGGCAGCCGCAAGATCGTGGTGGACTGGAACGCGATGCGGTTCGGCAAGATCGTCAACAAGAAGGACAGCATCACGCTGGAATTGACCAAGGCACAGGTCGCAGCCGCGCCGGAATACAAGGAGGACACGCCGATGGTGGTGCTCGGCGCGTCCGGCAGCCTGCAGCCGCTGCAAGCTGTTCAGTGAGGCGCGGGGAGGGATGGCCGCCGGTGCTGTTGTCGAGGAAGCCGAATCATGCGGATCGCGAGGGCCGCGTTGAGCAGGACAACGTTTCCACGCCGTCGCCTGCCGGCATTCCGGCGCCGTCGCGCCAGAGTCTGCGCGGCCTCGACTGGTTCATCTTCTTCCTCGCCGACGTGCAGACCGGATTCGGGCCGTTCATCGCGGTTTATCTGACGACCCAGAAATGGACCCAGGTCGAGATCGGCCTCGTGCTGTCGATCGGCGGCATCGTTGCCTTGATCGGCCAGATGCCGGGCGGCGCCATCATCGATGCCGCGAAATCCGAGCGACTGGTCGCAGGCCTCGCCATCGCCACCATCGGCTGCTGCGCGCTCGCCTATGCGGCGATGCCGATCTTCCCCGTGGTGGTGGCTGCGGCCACCTTGCACGCCGCCGCGAGCTGCGTGCTCGGACCGGCGATCGCGGCAATCAGTCTCGGTCTGGTCGGCCCGCTCGCGATCGGCGAGCGTCTTGGCCGCAACGCGCGCTTTGCCTCGCTTGGCAACGGTGTTGCGGCCGCGGTGATGGGAACGGCCGGCTATCTGCTGTCGAGCCGCTCGGTGTTCCTGGTCACCTTCCTGCTCGCAATCCCCACCTTGATCGCCCTCTCTCGCATCCGCGAGCACGAGGTCGACATCGCACGCTGTCACGGCGAGATGCCGCGCGAGGCGGAGGATCGCGGCGACACCAATATCTGGCACTTGATCCGGCAGCGGCCGCTCATTGTCTTCGCGCTCAGCGTGCTCTTGTTGCAGCTCGCGAACGCCTCGATGATGCCGCTGATGGCAAGCGCGGTGACGGCGCGATCGAGCGAGTGGGCGACGGTGCTCGTCGCGTTTTGCATCGTCGTGCCGCAGGCGATCGTGGCGCTGCTGTCGCCGAGCGTAGGGCGCAAGGCGCAAGCATGGGGCCGCAGGCCGCTGCTGCTGATCGGATTCGCGGCGCTGACGATTCGCGGTCTCTTGTTCGCGACCGTGCGCGATCCGTATCTGCTGGTGCTGGTGCAGGTGTTCGACGGCCTCACCGCGGCGGTGTTCGCGGTGATGATCCCGTTGATCGTGGCCGACGTCGCCTTCGGCAGCGGCCATTTCAACCTCGCGCAGGGCATCGTCGGCACGGCGATGGGCATCGGCGCGTCGATGAGCACCGCGCTTGGCGGCTATGTCAGCGATAAATTCGGCAATGCCATGGCGTTCACCGGATTGTCCGGCGTCGCGGCGACGGGACTTCTGCTTATTCTGCTTGTGATGCCGGAGACGCGGCGCAAGGGCATGATCGCAGCAAAAGAAATGGCCGGCTGAACCAATTCAGCCGGCCATGAGCGGGTGGGAGAGAGGAGATCAGGCGTCGAGATTGTGCAGGCGTGCGCGGTTGCGCAACACGATCTGGCGGGCGCCGGAGAAGCCGAGAATGCCTTGGGCGTGAAGCAGTGACAGCGCGCGCGAGACGGTCTCGAGCGTGAGACCGAGATAGTCGCCGATGTCGCGGCGGCACATCGGCAGCGCCATCATGCCGGCAACCGCGAGGCGGCGGTCCATTTCGAGCAGGAAGGTTGCGACGCGCTCCATCGCGGTCTTGCGGCCCAGCAGCAGCATGTGGTCTTCGGCGTGGCGAAGCTCACCGGCGGTCATGGCCCAGAGCTTGCGGGCGACCTGGACGTCGGTGGCTGCGGCCTTCTCGAGGCTCGCGCGCTTCACGAGGCGCACCGTGGTGTCGATGATAGCTTCAGCAGCAAGGCGGTGGGTGGTGCCGGATTCGAGGCCGAATACGTCGCCGGGAAGGTGGAAGGAGCCGATCTGGCGGCGGCCATCGGAGAGAAGCTTGTAGCTGCGCACGGCGCCGGTGACGACCTGATAGACATACTCGGCCGGCTCGTCCTCGCCATAGATCTCCTCTTCCTTGCGGTAGGAGAACTCGGTGGCAACGAGACCGACATGGCCGGCAATCGCACCGAACTGGTCGGAGACGGGATGGCCCGGGGCGATCTTGCTGCCGTTGATCTGGGTCTTGATCGCCTGGGTGTTGATCGTCTGGGTCAGCATCTGCGCCATCTCCGTTGTGATGACGCTTTGGTACGCGGTATCGGGTGCCTCGAAAATTTCGCGAGATATCTTAAGGGGGGTGCCTTACGTAGAATCCCGTAGGTCAGCTATGGACCCGGTTCTGGATGGCGTGGCGAATGCGTTTGACCAGGTTTTCGTCCAGAAGCGGCTTCAGAATTACCTCGTTCACGCCTGCGGCCGCCGCCCGGGCCGAGATATTCGGGTCGGGATAGCCGGTGATCAGGATCACCGGGGTACCGCCTTCGGAAAGGCGCAGCCGCCCGGCCAGCTCGATACCGTTGATATCGGGCATCTTGTAGTCGATCACGTAACAGTCTGCACCGGACGGGCTCGCCGCATTGAGCAGCGCCGTGGCGTTCCTGAAGGTCCGCACGGCAAAGCCGTCGGTTTCCAACAGGAAGCGCAGGGAGCCCAGCACGGCAGCGTCGTCGTCCACCACATAGACGGTTGGTTTCGCGGGTGACGACATCGGGAGCCGCTCAGGATGGGAGCTGATCGCAATCATTCCGATCTGGTAGCACAGGGCGAGCGACCGGTTTTGACTTGCCTCAATCCTGGTGACTTCAATCGTTGAGCATTCCGGCGCGCATCGCCAGCCGGACCAGCTCCGACAGGCTGTTGGCCTGCATCTTGGTCATCACGTTGGCCCGGTAGACCTCGATGGTGCGCGGGCTGATGTCGTACTCGCGGGCGATCAGCTTGTTGGAGAGGCCCGCGATCAGCCCCTCCATGACCTGGCGCTCCCTGGGGCTTAGGGAAGCGACGCGAGCGGCGAGGTCCTGGGCCACGGCCTCGTTCCTGGCCGCCGGCTCGCCCTCGCGGATCGCGGATTCGATCATGGCGACGAGGCGGTCATCTTCGAACGGCTTTTCCAGGAAATCCATGGCACCGAGTTTCATCGCCTCGACCGCGAGCGGCACGTCGCCATGGCCGGTCATGATCAGGATTGGAAACCGGCTGCGCTGCGCCTTCAGCCGCTTGAGAAGCTCGATCCCGTCGATACCGGGCATCCGCACGTCGGAGACGACGCAGCCGAAGGCGAGGCCGGGCAGGGCGTCGAGAAAACTCTGCGCGTTGTCGAACAGTGTGACGCCGAAGCCAGCTGAATCCAGCAGGAAATTCAGCGAATCCCGCATCGCCTCGTCGTCGTCAATGACGTAGATGATTCCCTTGGTCGTCATGGATCAGTTCTCGTCGGCTGCCGGCAACGTGAAGCGGAATGTCGCCCCACCCGATGCGTTGCTCTCGGCCCACATCCGGCCGCCGTGAGCCTCGATGATCGAGCGGCTGATGGACAGTCCCACGCCCATACCGGTGTCCTTGGTTGTGAAAAAAGTCTGAAACAGGTTTGGCATGACGTCGTCCTGGAAGCCGGAGCCGGTGTCGGAGACCTCGATCTCGATCATGTCGTCGGCGGCGCGGGTGTTGGTGACGACGAGCTCGCGCCGTGGCGACTGCGCCATCGCTTCCAGCGCGTTGCGGAACAGGTTGACCAGCACCTGCTGGATTTGCACCCGGTCGGCGAGCACGAGATCGGCATTTGGATTGAGGCCGAAACGGAGCTGCACATCCTGCTCGCGCGCGCCTGCCAGCCCGAGGGCGCCGGCCTCTTCGATCAGTCTGGACAGACTCTCGACCCGTTTCTCCGATTCGCCGCGGGAGACGAAGTCGCGCAAGCGCCGGATGATCTGGCCGGCGCGCAGCGCCTGTTCGGCGGCGCGGTCCAGCGCGCTCTCGATCTTCGGCGCATTCGGATCCTGGCTTCCGGCGAGCAACCGCCGCGACCCCTTCATGTAGTTGCTGATCGCTGCCAGCGGCTGGTTCAGCTCGTGGGCGAGCGCGGACGCCATTTCGCCCATCGCGCTCAATCGCGAGACATGGACGAGCTCGGATTGCAATTCCTGGAGCCGCGTCTGGGTTTTCTGATGCTCGGTCAGATCGCGGACGAAGCCGGTAAAATAGGGCTCGCCGCCCGACTGCATCTCGCCGATCGACAGGTGCATCGGAAAGGTCGTGCCGTCGCGGCGCTTGCCGGTCACGATGCGACCGATGCCGATGATGTGTGGGTCGCTGGTGGTCCGGTAGCGCGCGATGTAGCCGTCGTGACGTGAGCTGTCGGGCTCCGGCATCAGGATGCGGACGTTCTGCCCGATCGCCTCCGACTCGACCCAGCCGAACAGGCGCTCCGCCGCCGTGCTGAAGAGCTGGATGATGCCATGGCCGTCGATGACGATCATGGCATCGGGAATCGTCTGGAGGATCGAGCGGAGGTGACTCTCGCGGGTGCGCAGGGTTTCCTCGACCTGCTTCTCCTCATCGACGTCAAGAAAGATGCCGCTGAGATGTCGAGCGGCGCCGGCGTCGTCTCGAATCAGCCCCGCGCGGGCGCGAATCCACTGCGCTCTGCCCGACGCCCCCGCGACCCTGAACGACACGTCGAAGCTGCCGCCCCGTTCGGAGACGCGCCGGATCGCGATCTCGATCCGCTCGCGGTCGTTCGGCTCCAGCCGGGACAGGAACAGCGCGTAACTCACCGATTGGCCAGATTCGATTCCGAATAGGCTTCTGGCCGTCTCCGACCACTCCAATTCCAGTGTCGTGAGATCGAGATCCCAGGTCCCGACGCCAAATCCTTCGATTCGAACGCGGAAATGTTCGCCCCGGCCGTCATCTTGCGGATGAATCACACGGGTCGGCGCCAAACGATCACTCCCATTCTGATGCGGGGAACCGCACAGCGTTACCGTCGGCAATGTACCCAAGGAGGGGCCAGAGGCAAGTTCCGATGTCTTATACCATTGGCAGATTTCAGGCCGGCGCGGTGATCCAAGGTTTTGATCTATCTCATCCTGCCAGGCAGCGGCCGGCTTACGATCGGATCAAAGCCCATTGCTTCGGAGAATCTCGATGACATACGCGACCGTGATGGTCAGCCTGGCGCTCGATCAGCCCAACGAGGCGCGGCTTCAGGTCGCGGGCGAGCTTGCCGAACGATTTGAGGCGTCGATCATCGGCGTTGCTTCGGCGCAATTCGCCCCGCCGCTCTATTTCAGCGATGGCACTGCAGCGCAGGCACTGATCGATGAGGGGGAAGCCTCGGTCAAGCGACGCCTGGGCGAGCTCGAGGCGCAATTCCGCGCCGCGATCCGGAATCGCGGCGGACATGTGGAATGGCGCAGCGCCATGGATTTCCCGGCGCGCTTTACGTTCACTCAGGCGCGTTGCGCCGACATCGTCGTCACCGGCGGCCAGAGCCCGGCCTTCTCCGACGCCTTCGCGCTCGCGAGCCCCAAGGATCTGGTGATGCAGGCCGGCCGGCCGATCCTGGTCGTGCCTGACGGGGTCAACTGGCTCGATCTGCGCAGCGTCCTGGTCGCGTGGAAGGATACGCCGGAAGCGCGGCGGGCGCTCGCCGATGCGCTGCCGATACTACGCAAGGCCAGGGAGGTCACCGTCCTCGCAATTCCCGAAGGCGACGACGACCGCCCTGCCGCGGTCGCTGGCGTAACCGACGTGACGGCGTGGCTTGCCCGCCACGGCGTGACCGCGATCGCGCGCGTTTCCGAAGCGGCCCGGAACGAAACCGTCGCCGGGCAACTGGAGAAAATTGCCGGCGATGTCGGCGCCAGTCTGATTGTCGCCGGTGCCTACGGTCATTCGCGCTTCCGCGAACTGATCCTCGGCGGCGTCACCCAATATCTGGTCACTCAATCTGCCCGCTGCGTGCTGCTGTCGCACTGACGCGGGAGCGATGCAAGACGAATCAAAGAGGACGCGCCGTGTACAGATTCCTTGAACAGACCGTCGACGGCTACATGACGCACGACGTCAGGACGGTGAGGCGCGACCTCGACCTGCTCGCGCTCAGCGAGATGTTCGAACGCGATGATTTCAATTCCTATCCCGTCGAGGACGACGGGCAGGTCGTCGGCATCGTCACCAAGTTCGACATCCTGAAGTGCTTCGCCTTCACGCCGAGCCAGATGCTGCCGCGCTACCACGACCTGATGAGCCGCAAAATCGGCGACGTCATGACGCCCGACTTTATCTATGTCAGCCCCGACACGCGGCTGACGCGCGTGCTCCAGATCATGGTCGAGCACCGCATCAGGAGCATCATCGTGCTCGACGGCGCGCAGAAGCTGGTCGGTATCGTCGCGCGCGAGGACGTCATCACGGCACTCAAGGCGACGGCGCGGGAGTGAGAATTGTCGGCTCCATAATTACGGGAGAGTCTTTTTCTTCCCTTCTCCCCTTGTGGGAGAAGGTGGCATAGGCGGCCTTCGGCCGCCGTTCTTAAGAACGCCGAAGCGAAGCTTCGGCTATGGCGCCGGATGAGGGGTTTTCTCCACCGAAAGAGTCTTCGTGCGGGACCAACCCCTCACCCAAGTGAGTGCGCGGCATGGTCCTCGCTGCCCTCTCCCACAAGGGGATAGGGCACTTTAACAACCGCCTCACATTAACAGAAATCCACATAGCTTGATTTCAATCAATTCCCCGCGAGGGCGAATGTGGTTTCTGGCCCTGTGTTCTTTCAGAGAGAATCCGCATGAGCCAGCCCTCCATCTCCAAGTCCATGACGTCAGGTGAAAGCGGCCTGGCTGTCGTGTTCGCGGTCACCGCCTTCCTCTGCGTGATTGCCTCGGCCAAGGCGCTCGATGCGCCCTTCGCCTTCCATGCCGCGCTGAGCGCGGCGGCGAGCCTCGCGGCGGTCTTCTGCATCATCAACCGTTATCTCGATCGACCGGCGGCGTTGCCGCCTGCAGAGATCAGCGGCCGGCCCAATTACAACATGGGCCCCATCAAGTTCTCCTCCGTCATGGCGATGTTCTGGGGCATTGCCGGCTTTCTCGTCGGCCTCATCATCGCCTCGCAACTGGCGTGGCCGGCGCTGAACTTCGATCTGCCCTGGACCAGCTTCGGCCGCCTGCGTCCGCTGCACACGTCCGCAGTGATCTTTGCCTTCGGCGGCAACGTCCTGATCGCGACCTCCTTCTACGTCGTCCAGAAGAGCTGCCGCGTTCGGCTTGCAGGCGATCTCGCGCCATGGTTCGTCGTCGTCGGCTACAATTTCTTCATCCTGATCGCCGGCACCGGCTATCTGCTCGGCGTCACCCAGTCGAAGGAATATGCCGAGCCGGAATGGTACGCCGATCTGTGGCTGACCATCGTCTGGGTCACCTATCTGCTGGTCTTCCTTGCCACGATCATCAAGCGCAAGGAACCGCACATCTTCGTCGCGAACTGGTTCTATCTCGCTTTCATCGTGACGATTGCGGTCTTGCATCTCGGTAACAACCCGGCTCTGCCAGTTTCGGTGTTCGGCTCGAAATCCTACATCGCCTGGGGCGGCATCCAGGACGCCATGTTCCAGTGGTGGTACGGCCACAACGCGGTCGGCTTCTTCCTGACCGCCGGCTTCCTCGCCATCATGTACTACTTCATCCCCAAGCGGGCCGAGCGGCCGATCTATTCGTACCGCCTCTCGATCATCCACTTCTGGGCGCTGATCTTCCTCTACATCTGGGCCGGCCCGCACCATCTGCATTACACGGCGTTGCCGGACTGGACCCAGACGCTCGGCATGACCTTCTCCATCATGCTGTGGATGCCGTCCTGGGGCGGCATGATCAACGGCCTGATGACGCTGTCGGGCGCCTGGGACAAGCTGCGCACCGATCCCGTGCTGCGCATGCTCGTGGTCTCCGTCGCCTTCTACGGCATGTCGACCTTCGAAGGCCCGATGATGTCGATCAAGGTGGTCAACTCGCTCAGCCACTACACCGACTGGACCATCGGCCACGTGCATTCCGGCGCGCTCGGCTGGGTCGGTTTCGTCTCCTTCGGCGCGCTCTACTGCCTGGTGCCCTGGATCTGGAATCGCAAGGGCCTCTACAGCCTTAAGCTCGTCAACTGGCACTTCTGGATCGCGACGCTTGGCATCGTCCTCTACATCTCGGCGATGTGGGTGTCCGGCATCCTCCAGGGCCTGATGTGGCGCGCCTACACCTCGCTCGGCTTCCTCGAATATTCCTTCATCGAGACCGTCGAAGCGATGCATCCCTTCTACATCATCCGCGCTGCCGGCGGCGGGCTGTTCCTGATCGGCGCGTTGATCATGGCCTACAATCTCTGGATGACCGTTCGCGTCGGCGAACAGGAAGTCCAGATGCCCGTCGCTCTTCAGCCGGCGGAATGAGGAGTTTTCCATGTCGTTCTGGACACGCCACCAAATCTTCGAAAAGAACTCGATCATCCTGATCGTCGGCATCCTGCTGGTGATCGCGATCGGCGGTCTCGTCGAGATCACCCCGCTGTTCTACCTCAAGAGCACGATCGAGGCGGTCGACGGGATCAGGCCGTATACGCCGCTGGAGCTCGCCGGGCGCAACGTCTACATCCGCGAAGGCTGCTATCTCTGCCATTCGCAGATGATCCGGCCCTTGCGCGACGAGGTCGAGCGCTACGGCCATTTCTCGCTGGCCGCCGAGAGCATGTACGACCATCCGTTCCAGTGGGGCTCGAAGCGCACCGGTCCCGATCTTGCCCGCGTCGGCGCCAAATATTCCGACGACTGGCACGTCACCCACCTGACCAACCCGCGCGCAATCGTGCCGCAGTCGGTGATGCCCGGCTATCCGTTCCTGAGCCAGACCGAGGTCGATCCGGACACGATCGCCGACCACATGCGCACGCTGCGGACCGTCGGCACGCCCTACACCGACGACCAGATCGCCAATGCGGGCGCCGACATGAAGGCCCAGGCCGATCCTGACAATGCCGGCTCCGACGCTTTCACCAAGCGCTACGCAAAGGCCGTGGTGCGCAACTTCGACGGCAAGGCCGGCACGCCGACCGAGATGGACGCGCTGATCGCCTATCTCCAGATGCTCGGCACGCTGGTCGACTTCAAGATCTACAACGAGAAAGCCAATCTTCGCTGAGAAGGCACAACGATGAAAGCCATCCTGACCCTCGACAATCTCGCGTCCGGTCTCGTGACCACGATCTGGACGCCGGTGTTCGTCGCGATCTTTGTCGCGATCATCGCCTACGCATTCTGGCCCCGTAACAAGGCAGCTTTCGACGAAGCGGCACACCTGCCGTTGCGGGAGGAGTAAGAGATCATGACCGATCATCATAGCGACATCGATCCCGTCTCCGGCAGGTCCACGACCGGACATGAGTGGGACGGCATCAAGGAGCTCAACACGCCGCTGCCGCGCTGGTGGGTAATCACCTTCTACCTCACCATCGTCTGGGCGGTCGGCTACTGGATCGTGTATCCGGCCTGGCCGCTGATCTCGAGCAATACCACGGGCCTGTTCGGCTACTCGACGCGCGCCGACGTCGCGGTCGAGCTCGCCAACCTCGAGAAGATCCGCGGAGCCAAGATGGTTGCCTTGGGCGCGGCCTCGCTCGTCGAGATCGAGAAGGACCCGGCGCTGCTAGCGCTCGCCCGCGCCAAGGGCAAGACCGTGTTCGGCGACAATTGCGCGCCGTGTCACGGCTCAGGCGGCGCGGGTGCCAAGGGCTATCCGAACCTGAACGACGACGACTGGCTGTGGGGCGGCACGCTCGACCAGATCATGCAGACCATCCAGTTCGGCGCACGTTCCGGCCACGCCAAGACGCATGAAGGCCAGATGCTCGCATTCGGCAAGGACGGCGTGCTGAAGCCGGAGGAGATCGTCACGGCCGCCAACTATGTCCGGGCACTGTCGGGCCTTCCGACCCGCAAGGGCTATGACGCGGCCAAGGGCGAGAAGATCTTCGCGGAGAATTGCGTCGCCTGCCATGGCGACGGCGGCAAGGGCAACCCGGAGATGGGCGCCCCCAATTTGACCGACAAGATCTGGCTCTATGGTTCGGACGAGGCGACGCTGATCGAGACCATCAGCCAGGGCCGCGCGGGCGTGATGCCGGCCTGGGAAGGGCGGCTCGATCCCGCCACCATCAAGGCGATGGCAGTTTACGTCCACTCGCTGGGCGGCGGAAAATAGCCAATTGGGAACAAGCGGGGGCGAACAAAAAACGCTCCCGCTTGCGCTGGATCAACTGACGCGGCGGCGTCGGGTCTAGGTTTTATCGCACCTCCCGAAAAGCTGCAGGCGATGAACAGGACCGTGAACCCAAAAGAGCTCCCATTAGACGATGACAACGGGCCGCTCTATGTGGCCCAGAAGAAAGTCTATCCCCAGAGCATCTCCGGCACCTTCCGCCGGATCAAATGGGGCCTGATGGCGTTCTGCCTCGGCGTCTACTACTTCCTGCCGTTCGTGCGCTGGAACCGCGGCCTCGGTGCTCCGAGCCAAGCGGTGCTGATCGATCTTCCCAACAGCCGCTTCTATTTCTTCTTCATCGAGCTGTGGCCGCAGGAGGTCTACTACTTCACCGGCCTGCTGATCGTCGCCGCGGTGGCGCTATTCCTGATGAACTCGGTCGGCGGCCGCATCTGGTGCGGCTATCTCTGTCCGCAGACCGTGTGGACGGACCTGTTCTATGCGGTCGAGCGTCTGATCGAGGGCGACCGGCGCGAGCGGATGAAGAAGGACAAATCGTCCGACCCGATGAAGCTGGAGCGCATCTCCGAGATCGTGCTCAAGCATTCGATTTGGCTCTTGATCGGGTGGTGGACCGGCGGCGCATGGGTGCTCTATTTCAACGACGCACCGACGCTGGTCAGGGAACTCGTCACCTTCCAGGCGCCGATGATCGCCTATATCTGGATCGGCATCCTGACCGCGACGACCTACGTGCTCGCCGGCTTCATGCGCGAGCAGGTCTGCACCTATATGTGCCCGTGGCCGCGGATCCAGGCCGCGCTCACCGACGAATGGGCGCTCAACGTGACCTATCGTTACGATCGCGGCGAGAAGCGTACGTCGGTCAAGAAGGCGGCCGAGCTGCGCGCGCTCGGCGAGCAAGTCGGCGACTGCGTCGACTGTTATCAATGCGTCGCCGTGTGT
Source organism: Bradyrhizobium sp. MI1.3 (assembly GCF_055811695.1). NCBI lineage: Bacteria > Pseudomonadati > Pseudomonadota > Alphaproteobacteria > Hyphomicrobiales > Nitrobacteraceae > Bradyrhizobium > Bradyrhizobium sp. MI1.3. The sequence continues at coordinate 34,648 of NZ_JBVVPQ010000026.1, forward strand.
CCGACCGGCATCGACATCCGTAATGGACCGCAGCTCGAATGCATCCAGTGCGGGCTCTGCATCGACGCCTGCGACAACGTGATGACCAAGATCGGCCGGCCGAAGCGGCTGATCGGCTACGACAACGACGTCAACATCCAGCGCCGCCAGGAAGGCAAGGCGCCGGTCTACCGCATTGTCCGGGCTCGCACCGTCGCCTACAGCGCGATCATCGCGGCGGTCGGTGGCATCATGATCTATACGCTGGCGACCCGCAGCCTCCTCGACGTCAACGTGCTGCACGACCGCAACCCGGTCGCGGTCAGGCTCAGCGACGGCTCGGTCCGCAACGCCTACACGGTGCGGTTGCTCAACAAGAGCGGCTACGACCGCGTCATTGCGATCGACGCGAGCGGTCCGGTTAATGCGACGATCCATGTCATCGGGATCGATTCCGTGACGCAGGACCGGCCGATGATCGTGGTTCCGCGCGACTCCACCAGCGAGCTGCGGGTGCTCGTGACCGCGCCGGTCGAGGGCAATCCGGAAAAGTCGATCCCGGTTCGCTTTCACGTCACCGATATCGGTCTCGGCGAAGTCGCCAGCGCCACCGACAATTTCGTCGCGCCCTAGGATCAGGAGTTCGCCATGGCAACCAAGCCGCTGACCGGAACCAAGGTGTTTCTGATGCTGGTCGCCTTCTTCGGCGTCGTGATCGGCGTCAACGTGACCATGATGAAGCTCGCGATCGCGACGCTGCCAGGCACGGACGTCGACAGTCCCTATGCCGCGGGCCTGACCTATGATCGCGAAATTTCGGCGGCGCAGGACCAGGCCGCGCGCAAATGGAAGGTCAATGCCCATGTCGAGCGCCGCGCCGATGGTGGCGCCGTGCTTCAGGTCGAGGCGCGCGACGCGAGCGGCCAGCCGATCGCCGGACTGAAATTCGGCGGCCGCCTGGAGCGGCCGACCGACAAGCGCGCCGATCTCGCAATCGAGCTCTCGGAGGCCGGCATCGGGCTCTATCGCGGCAATGCCGCATCGGTCGCACCGGGCCAGTGGGACCTGGTGATCGAGGGCGAGACGCGGGGAGCGCGCGTGTTCATGTCGCGCAACCGCGTGATCCTGAACTGAAGGATTTTGCCATGCACGTCTCGCGCGACTTTTCGCATTACGTCCGGACTGCGGGCGAGGGCGTCCAGCACATCGATCTCGCGGTCGAGGGCGTTCACTGCGCCGGATGCATGGCCAAGATCGAGCGCGGGCTGTCCGCGATTCCCGACGTCACGCTGGCGCGCGTGAACCTCACCGACCGGCGCGTTGCGCTGGAATGGAAGGCGGGCACGCTCGATCCGGCACGCTTCATCGATCGCCTCGAAGAGCTCGGCTACAAGGCCTATCCTTACGAGACCGAGAGCGCGGAGGCGACCGAGGTCGCCGAATCGCGCTTCCTGCTGCGTTGCCTCGGCGTCGCCGCGTTCGCCACCATGAACGTGATGATGCTATCGATCCCGGTGTGGTCCGGCAACGTCTCGGACATGCTGCCGGAGCAGCGCGATTTCTTCCACTGGCTATCGGCGCTGATCGCACTGCCGGCGGCGGCCTATGCCGGCCAGCCGTTCTTCCGCTCGGCCTGGCGCGCGCTGTCGGCCAAGACCACCAATATGGACGTCCCGATCTCGATCGGCGTGACGCTGGCGCTCGGCATGTCCGTGGTCGAAACCATCCATCACGCCGAGCATGCCTATTTCGACGCGGCGATCATGCTGCTCACTTTCCTCCTGGTCGGCCGCTTCCTCGACCAGAACGTGCGGCGGCGGACCCGCGCGGTCGCGGGCAATCTCGCCGCGCTCAAGGCGGAGACCGCGGCCAAGTTCGTCGGGCCTGGCGAGATATCTCAAGTGCCGGTGGCCGCGATCTATCCCGGCGACATCGTGCTGCTGCGACCCGGCGAGCGCTGCGCGGTCGACGGCACCGTGATCGAGGGCCGTTCCGAAATCGACCAGAGCCTGATCACCGGCGAGACGCTCTACGTCACGGCAGGCCAGGGCACGCCGGTCTATGCGGGATCGATGAACATCTCGGGCAGCTTGCGGGTGCGGGTCTCGGCGGCCTCCGAGGCGACGCTGCTCGCCGAGATCACGCGGCTGCTCGACAACGCGCTGCAGGCGCGCTCGCGCTACATGCGGCTCGCAGACCGCGCCTCGCGACTCTATGCGCCCGTGGTGCATGCCACCGCGCTCGTCACCATCCTCGGCTGGGTCATCGCGGGCGCCGGCTGGCATGATGCGATCGTGACCGGCGTCGCGGTGCTGATCATCACCTGTCCCTGCGCGCTCGGGCTCGCCATTCCGACGGTGCAGACGATCGCCTCGGGCGCAATGTTCAGATCGGGCGTACTGCTCAATTCGGGCGATGCCATCGAGCGTCTCGCAGAAGCCGATCACGTCATCTTCGACAAGACCGGGACGTTGACGCTGCCCGATCTCGACGTGATGAACGCCGCCGATATCCCCGCTGATGTCTTCGAGCTTGCCGGACGGCTCGCGCTGTCGAGCCATCATCCGGTCGCCGCCGCCGTCGCGCAGGCCTCCGACGCCAGATCGCCGATCGTCAGCGCGGTAGAGGAAGCCGGCCAGGGCGTGCGCGCTGTGGTCGATGGCATCGAGATTCGCCTTGGCCGTCCGTCCTTCTGCGGCGCCGAGACGCTGGTGTCCGTCGTGACAAATCTCGATCCCGAAGCCTCCGTCGTGGCTTTCAGCAAGGGCGGCGATAAATTCATCCTCTCTGTGCGCCAGGGCCTCCGTCCCGATGCGCAGGCTGTGATCGCAGCGCTGAAGGCGCGCAATATCGGCATCGAGATTCTCTCCGGCGACCGTGAACCGGCGGTGATCGCGGCGGCCCACGCGCTGGGCATCTCGGAATGGCGCGCCGGGGTGACCCCAGCCGACAAGATCGCGCGGATCGAGGTCTTGAAGCAGAGGGGCATGAAGGTCCTGATGGTCGGCGACGGCATGAACGATGCGCCCTCGCTGGCGGCAGCGCACGTCTCGATGTCGCCGATCTCGGCCGCGCATTTGAGCCAGGCGACCGCCGATCTCGTCTTCCTCGGCCGGCCGCTGGCCCCGGTCGTCGCCGCCATCGACGCTTCGCGCAAGGCGCTGCACTTGATGCGGCAAAATCTCTGGCTTGCGATCGGCTACAATGTCCTCGCGGTGCCGGTGGCGATCAGCGGCGTCGTGACGCCCCTGATCGCGGCTGCCGCCATGAGCGGATCCTCGATCCTGGTGATGCTGAATTCGCTGCGCGCGCGCAGCGCCTCGCGGGAGATCGCGTGATGGAAATCCTGGTCATCCTGGTGCCGCTGGCGCTGATGCTCGGTCTCGCCGGTCTCGCCGCCTTCCTCTGGTCGCTCCGGAGCGGCCAGTACGACGATCTCGACGGCGCCGCCTGGCGCGCCATCGCCGACGACGAGCCGCCGCAGGAAGCGCCGGCCAAGCGCTAGCGCTTCAAGGCGAGCGTCAGCAGGGCCGCGACCGCGAGCGCCAGGCCCACCCCGGCCACGCAGGCATGCCAGCCATACGCGTCGAACAGCCGGCCGAGGACGGCGGTGCCGATGAGCCCGCCGCAGAAATAGCAGGCGAGATAGGTGCCGCTGGCGATGCCGCGGTTTTCAGCCGCAGCCTGTCCGACGAATCCTGTCGCAGCCGCTTGCGCGGAAAAGGTGCCGATTCCGACCAGAACCATCCCGGCGAGGACCGCGCCCAGGTGTGGGGCCAGCATCAGCGGCAAGCCGATCCCGGCGGTCGCGAGCGAGCCCCAGATCGTCGGACGCGTTCCGAGGCGCGACGCCACTTTGCCGGCCAGCAACGTCGTGACCACCGAAGGCAGGAAGACGAAGTAAACGAAGCCGAGGTCCATCATGCCCAGCGACAGCGGTGAGCGAACCAGAACGAAATTGACGAATGTGAAGGTGCCGATGAATGCGAACAGGATGCAGAAGCCGATGCCGTAGGCTGCACGGAGCCCTGGGTCCTGCCACTGCGCGATCGTCGCGGCAAACGCCGATGCTGTCGACGTCGTTGCACGCGTCGGCTGTACGCGCGCAATGGTGAAATAGACCAGTGCCGCGCCAGCGAGATTGAGGACTGCGAAGAAATAGAAATTCCATGCCAGGCCAAGGCTATCGGCGATCGCGGCCGAGACCAGCCGGCCAACGAAATTGCTGGCGACGTTTCCCGTGATGTAGGCGGCAAAGGCGCCGCCGGAATCCATTGCGCTGCATTGCTCGCCGAGATGAGCCAATGTCAATGCGAAGGCGGATGCCATGCAGAGGCCCTGCGCGACCCGCAGGCCGGTGAAGACGGCAAGATTGGGCGCAGTCGCCAGCAGGCTCGTCGGAATCGCGAGCAGGGTCAGGCTGAGCAGGATGCCGATCCGCCTGTCGATGTGCGGGCTGAGAAAGCCGACGACGAGGCCTGCGACGGCCATGCCGAACGTGCTGGCGTTGACCGCCAAGCTCATCGCCGCTGGTGTGACACCGTAGTGACGTGTCAGCGAAGGCAGGATTGCCTGTGTCGCGAACAGGTCGACGACGGTGAGGAAGGCAGTGAGGCCGATCACGAGGGAGCGAAGCGCGAGACCTGGTGAATGCGCGTCCATCGTCATCGCGGTCGGTTTGATCGGCGCGGAAAGATCGGTCATGGCAGGCCTTCCTTGTGATGAATGTGGCGCCCGCATGCGGGGCAGCATGGGGATCCCGGGCGCCACATTCCGCCACGCGTGCGCTGGGGTCGCGCACCCGTTACATGTTGTGGTCGTGCGGGTCCTTGCGGACGTCGCCGACATAGACGATGACCGTTTCCTTGCCGAGGTTCTTCCACCAGTGCGAGGTGCCGGACACCTCGGGGCGGATGTCGCCGGCCTTGTGCACGATCGGATCGACGCAGTTGGAAGCGTGTTCGACGATCTCGCCTTGCTGCACGAAGATCAGGGCAGGGCGGTCGTCATGGCTGTGCCAGGGCACGATGCCGCCGGGCTCGATGGTCAGCTTGCGGAAGCGCAGCTCGCGACCCTCGATGTGTGCCGGCTGCTTGCCGAGGTCGATGGCGCCGAGCGTGACGTCGGTGACGCCGACCGGCTTGTAGTCGACCATCTGCTGCGCGTTCGGCTTGATCTTGTCGGCCGGGCATTCGCCGGCGGAGACTGGCTGCGCAGAGAGTGTCAATACGCCGAGGATGGCAAGGCCGGGCCAGACCGCGCGCGACAAGGTGTGATGCTTGAACATCGGGACGTCTCCTGTGTTGGCCGCAACCGCAATGGTCGCCGGCTATGTCCGGACTTTCGTCGAAAGAGTGCTCGTTCTGAAATGCTCTTTCGCTCTCGCTGCGATAGACCGGCGCTATCGGGCCCGATACGCGCTCGCTATCGAACCGATTGGGGATCGGCATTTCCGCTTTCCCAGCGATTGGCGTTCGATGGCAGGGCGCCCGATTGGCGGGCGTTCACGTCAATCCGGAGGAGCATCTCATGACGACATTGTCCAAGACCTTGATTGCCACGGCTGCGTTCGCGGTCATCGCCACATCGGCCTTCTCGGAGGCCACATGGGACTTCAAGGCCGGCATGGCCTACATGTATGGCGGTCCCGGCAAGATGTCGGCGATGGCCATGGCCCCGGCGGAGAAGAACCACGAGGCCATGATGAAGAGCGCCAAGAAGGTCCCTGACAACACCGTCTTCTTCATGGACAACGGATCGCTGTATTCCACCTCGGGGCGGCTGGACCCGACCGGCAATTTCTACGTGAACTGATCGCGTGCGCATGACGGCCGCCCCTTGCGGGCGGCCGGATCGGGCACCTAATATTCGTCCCCTGAACGCTGGAGCGCAAGATGACCTCTCTCTCGCCGGCCGATGCCGAGCGGCTCAAACTCGCCTTCCAGCGCTGCCGTGACATGGATGGCACGCTGAACGAGCAGCTCCGCGCCTATGCCGACGCCAGCCGCGACGTGTTCCCGGCCTATGGCGAGGCAGTCGATCATCTGGTGACCAGGTTGAATGGAAACGGCGGCGGCGACACCGCGCCGCGTCCGGGCGAGGCGATGCCGCCGTTCATGTTGCCGGACGAAAGCGGGCGTCTCGTCGCGCTGTCCTCGCTGCTGGAGAGCGGCCCGGTCGCCGTGATGTTCTTCCGCGGCCATTGGTGCCCCTATTGCCGGCTCAATGTTCGCGCGGTGGTCCAGGCGCTTGATCGCATCGAGTCCATGGGTGCGCGAATCTTCGCGGTCATGCCGGAGACGCAGGAATATACCCAGCAGCTCAAAGCGGAAGCTGATGCGCCATTTCCGATCCTGACCGACCTCGACAACGGCTATGCGCTGTCGCTCAATCTCGCGATCTGGCTAGGTGCCGAGATCCAGAGCCTGTTGTCCTACCAGGACATGGCGAAATTCCACGGCAATGATGGCTGGATGCTGCCGATCCCGGCCGTGTTTGTCGTTGGTCGCGACGGTCTCGTGAAAGCCCGCTTCGTCGATCCGGACTTCCGCAAGCGGATGGAGATCGATGATCTGCTTGAGGCGTTGGAAGGCGCGAGCAGGGAAGCCTAAAAGGGTCGGCAGCGAGCGTCGCCGCTAACCCGCAATCTCCCGCCAATCCGCACCGCGCAGCATGCGCATCACGGCGTTGGCCACCGCCGTACGCTGCCGGCCGGCCACCCCGTAGAGGCTGACGGTGCGACGGGCGTCCAGCCCGGCGACCGCAGCGCGCGTCAGCGTCTCCGGAACGGGCGAGGTGTGCGGCACCATGGCGATGCCGATGTCGGCCTCGACCAGCTCGATCAGGTCGCGCTCGTTCGAGATTTCGTGACCCTGTTCGACCGCGATGCCGTGCTCGCGCAGGCTCGCCGAGATACGGGCGGAATGCTCGCAAAACGTCCGGCTCAGCAGCTGCTCCGCGCGCAAATCGTCCAGTTCGATGCTGCTGCGGCCTGCGAGCCGGTGTCCGTCGCTGACCACGAGCTCGAAGCTCTCGGTGAACAGCGGCCAGACATCGAGCCGCTCCCAGGCCTCGTCGATGTCGGCGGCAATCCCGAGCTCGGCCTCGCCCTTCTTCAGCAAGTCGGCCACTTCACGACTCGAGCCGCGCAGGAAGCGGAATTCGAGCCGGTTGAACTGCCGTTTGATCTGGTTGAGATGCGGGATGAGGAGCGAAAGATCGATCGAATGCGTCAGCGCGACGCGAAGCGCGCCGATCTCGCCGCTGCGGAAAGAGGAGGCCAGCGAGCGTGCGCCGGTGGCCGCATCAAAACACTGCTTCAGCAGCGGATGCATGCGCTGGCCGAGCTCGGTCAATTGTGCCGCAGGCCGTTCGCGGCGAAACAGATCGCCGCCGAGTTCGGCCTCGAGCTGCTTGATCGCGCGCGTCAGCGAAGGCTGCGTCACGTTGCAGTCCTCGGCGGCACGCGTGAAGTTCAAGAGCTGCGCCACCGCGAGGAAATAGCGGACCTGATGCATTTCCATTGGATCGGCTCTCCAGCAAGACCAGGCGGAGGCTAGCCGATCGGGGCGGGGAATGACATCCCGGCCGCAATAGCGCCCGGGCATGGTTTCGGAAGCTAACGGGCATTTCCGTCAAACCGGGCGATGCTTCACAGTCGGCTCAACACCAGTCGTCGGAGGATTTGCCAGTGAATATGTCCGTCAAGCCGCAGACGTCCGCCGCCCGGGCGCTCGCGGGCAAGGTTGCGCTGGTCACGGGGTCAACCAGTGGCATCGGCCTCGGTATCGCGCGGGCACTTGCCGCGGCCGGCGCCGACATCGTGCTGAACGGCCTTGGTGTGGCGGCCGAGCTCGATCGGACGCGCGAGCAGATCGCGGCCGAGTTCGGCGTCAAGGCAAGTTTTTCGCCGGCCGACATGACCAGGCCGAATTCGATCGCCGAGATGATCGCGGCGACGGTCGCGCAGGCTGGCCGGCTGGATATCCTGATCAACAATGCCGGCATCCAGCACGTTGCGCCGCTGGAGCAGTTTCCGGTCGAGAAATGGGACCAGATCCTCGCGATCAATCTGTCGTCGGCCTTCCACACCACGCGGCTCGCGCTGCCCGCAATGCGACAGAACGGGTTCGGGCGGATCATCAACATCGCCTCCGCGCACGGCCTGGTCGGCTCACCGTTCAAGGCGGCCTATGTCGCGGCCAAGCACGGCATCGTCGGGCTCACCAAGGTGACTGCGCTGGAGACGGCAGAAGAGGGCATCACCTGCAACGCGATCTGTCCCGGGTATGTCTATACGCCGCTGGTCGAGGCGCAGATCGACGGACAGGCCAAGGCGCACGGGATCTCGCGCGACCAGGTGATCCGCGACGTGCTGCTGGCGCAACAGCCGAACAAGCGCTTCTCGACCGTCGAGGAGCTCGGTGCGCTCAGCGTATTCCTGTCGACCGACGCGGCGGCCACGATCACCGGGATTGCGTTGCCCGTCGACGGAGGCTGGACCGCGCATTGAAGGCGAGCGCGTAACAAAACATCGCGAGGAACGAACATGGCAAGGATACGGGCTCTCAGGGAGCAGGATATGAACGGCGTAAAGCCCGATACCAGCGTGTCGAAGGATCTGCCCGGCCAGGTGGTGCTGGTGCTTCAGGGCGGCGGTGCGCTCGGGTCCTATCAGGCCGGGGTGTACCAGGCGCTGCACGAGGCCGGCATCGAGCCGGACTGGATCATCGGCACCTCGATCGGCGCCATCAATGCCTGCCTCATTGCGGGCAACGCGCCCGACCAGCGGCTGCAGCGCCTGAAGGAGTTCTGGAAACGAATGGAGCAGAATCCGGTCTGGAATCTGCGCACCGCGTTTCCCGACTTCAACGAAAAGCTCGCCTATTGGTCGACCGTGACCCACGGCATTCCCGGCTTCTTCCGTCCCAATCCATTGGCGCATGCGGGCGATTCCTATCCCCTCGGAGCCGATCACGCCGGCTTCTATTCGACGGCCCCGCTGGAGCGGACGCTGCTCGAGCTCGTCGATTTCGGCCGGATCAATCGCTGTGCGCCACGGTTGACGGTCGGCGCCGCTCACGTCCGCAACAGCCAGATGCGCTATTTCGACAGCCGCGACGGTGAGCTGACGGTGAAGCATGTCATGGCGTCAGGCGCGCTGCCGCCGGCGTTTCCGGCCGTGCGGATCGATGGCGAGCTCTATTGGGACGGCGGTATTTTGTCGAACACGCCGACCGAGGCGGTCTTTGATGATAATCCGCGTAAAAATTCGCTGATCTTCGCCGTGCATTTGTGGAATCCCGTCGGCGCCGAGCCAACCACGATGGCGGAGGTCTTGAACCGGCACAAGGACGTGCAGTATTCCAGCCGCATCGCGAGCCAGATCACGCGCCAGCAGCAAGCCCATCGCCTGCGCCATGTCATCAACCAGCTCGCCGCGCGACTGCCCGAGAGCGAGCGCAGCGATCCGGCGGTTCGTGAATTGGCGAGCTATGGTTGCCCGACACGCATGCATGTCGTGCGCCTGCTTGCGCCGCAGCTCGATCGCGAGAACCACACCAAGGATATCGACTTCAGTCCGTCCGGCATCATGCGGCGCTGGGATGCCGGCTATTCGCACACAAAGTCCGTGTTGGAGCGAAGGCCCTGGGTTGGCGAGTTCGATCCGCTTGCGGGCGTGGTGCTGCACGAACATATGGACGTCATGCCGATTGCGGCGGAGTGAGGGCTTCGTCCGTCATTGTTTCTCGCAGTGACGATTTCACGGGAAGGCCGTCCGGGTTATTGTCGCCCGCTGTCTTCGTCGCGAGGCCTTGCAATTGGTCGCTGAGAGAGATCTGGAATCTGCCCTCGATCAGGTTCGTGCTGATATGGCGGGACCGGTTGCTGGTGTGTTCGGCCCTGACACGATGACCTGGCAGATCGACCGCGAGGCCGTGATCTTTCTCGGCGCCGGTCGTGCGCTGTTGCTGCAGCTGGCGCATCCCTGGGTCGCTGCTGCCATCGCCGAGCATTCGAAAACCTTGGCCGATCCGATCGGACGATTTCATCGCACCTTCGACATCGTCTTTGCCATGGTGTTCGGCTCGCTCGACCGCGCGCTGTTGTCGTCGCGGCAACTGCACCGGCGCCACAGCATGATCGTCGGCGAGATGCCGGAGACCGTCGGTCCGTTCGCGGCAGGCTCGCGCTACTGTGCCAACGACATCCCGTCGCTGCGCTGGGTTCATGCCACGCTGGTCGAGACCGCGCTGATGTCGCATGATCTGGTTTTGCCGCCGCTTTCGGCGGAGGAACGCGAACGCTACTGGGCCGAGAGTCGGTTGTTCGGTGCCCTGTTCGGGTTGACGGCACACGATCTGCCCGCGGACTGGTCAGGCTTTGCGGCCTACACCGCGGCAATGACGCACTCGGATACGCTGACTGTCAGTCCGGCGGCGCGCGAGATCGCCGCGCAAATCTTTGGTGGCGCGCGCCCGTGGTTGCGTCCGCCGCGCTGGTATCGCGCGCTCACGGCAAGCCTGCTGCCGGAACGCCTGGGTGTGGGATTTGGGTTCGAGCTTGATGAGCGCGAGAAGAGGTCAGCCGACAACGCGCTGCAATGGATCCGACGCGTCTACCCGAAGTTGCCGGATCGCTTGCGCTATGTCGGTCCCTACCAGGAAGCGCAGGCGAGGCTGCGCGGCGAGCTGCAGCCGGACTGGATGACGCGGTGCCTTAACCGTGCCTGGATCGGACGGTCGCAGATGGATCAGCGCCGGAAGGGGTGAAGTCCTCCGCCGTTGCCACAAACCACCGTCATTGCGAGGAGCCCTTGCGACGAAGCAATCCAGGCTGCTGCCACGGAAACAGTCTGGATTGCTTCGCTACGCTCGCAAGGACGGAGCGCGAAGGACACGCCGTCGCCGCGCGCTCACACCGCCGCCAGCTTCCGGTACAGCGCGTTGTAGCTGCCGGCCGGGATGCTCCAGGAGAACGACCGTCCCATCGCACTGCGACGCATGGTGTCGAGCTGGTCCTGTGCCACGAAGGCGGAGAACGCCCGGCGGACGCCGCCGAGGAAGGACTCGTGCGAGGGTTTTGAGAACAGGAAGCCGGTTTCGCCGTCGGTAATGGTCTCGGCGAGGCCGCCGGTCTGGTGGCCGATCGGCAGCGAGCCGAAGCGCTGGGCGTACATCTGGCTGAGCCCGCAGGGCTCGAAGCGTGACGGCATCAATGTGAAATCGCTGCCGGCGAAGATGCGGCGCGCCTGGGCCTCGTTGAAGCCGATCACGACCCCGATCGCGTCAGGGCGCCGGCGATGCGCGTCGATCAGCGCCTGCTCGAGCGCCGGCTCCCCGGAGCCGGTGACCACGATCTGCCCGCCGGCATCGACGATCTCGTCGGCCGCCGCCAGCACGAGATCGATGCCCTTCTGGTGCACCAGCCGGGCGACGATGCCGAACATCGGGCCGCGCGACACCGCAAGCCCGAACTGCTTGCGCACATAGTCCGCATTGGCCTTCTTGCCTATCCAGTCGCCGGCGCCGAACTGCTGGGCAAGCTGGGCGCAGGAACGCGGGTCCCAGCTCTCGTCGATGCCGTTGAGGATGCCGGTGAGCTCGGCCGCGTCGGAGCGGACTCGAAGCAGGCCTTCGAGACCGCAGCCGAATTCATCCGTGGTGATCTCCCGCGCATAGGTGCCGCTGACTGTCGTGAGATGCGAGGCGTAGACCAGCCCGGCCTTGAGGAAGGAGAGCTGGTCGTAGAACTCGACGCCGTCGATATGGAAGGAGCTCTCCGGTGCGCCGATCCGCCGCAGCGAGTCCTTCGGGAAGAGGCCCTGATAGGCGAGGTTATGAATGGTCAGGATCGACGGCAGCTTGGAGCCGCGCCAAGCGAGGTAGGCCGGCACGAGCGAAGCCTGCCAGTCATTGGCATGGATCAGGTCTGCTGCCCAATCCTTGTCCAGCGTGCCCATCGCGAGCTCAGCGGCGGCCGAGGCAAAGCGAGCGAAACGGATGTCGTTGTCGGGCCAGTCGCGCCCGGACTCGTCGCCATAGGGGTTGCCGGGCCGGTCGTAGAGTTGCGAACACAACAACACATAGACCGGCAGACCGTCCTTGGTCGCGGCGCGGCCGAGCGAGCAGGCCGGCATCTCCGCGAACGCCGGACAGCGGCCAACGATCTGAATATGCGTGAGTTGTTCGATGATGTCGCGATAGCCAGGCAACATGACCCGGATGTCGGCGAAAGGACGGAGGGCTCGGGGGAGTGCAGCGGAAACGGCTCCAAGTCCGCCGACGCGGACAAAGTCGTCCATTTCTGTCGTAACGAACAAGACCCTCAAGAACTGCTGCCCTCTGCCGGAGCCCGATTGCTGCTATGCAAGAACGGGTCCAGTTGCCCCGGAATTCCCAAAGCCGCCCGCGAGACGTGTCTGTTCGCTAAAGACTTTCCTACTCAGCCGCCGCCCTCTAGGGTCGGCGCACCAACAACAGAGAACTTCGATAAGTTCCTAAGTGACTCAAGGACGCAAGCAGGCATGCAGCTATCAGATAAGCATGAGGGGACCACGACAAAGGCCTTCGCCGGCCTCCGTGTCCTGGATTTTTCGACCACCATCGCCGGTCCCCATTGTGCGCGGATGCTGGCCGACATGGGCGCCGAGGTCATCAAGATCGAGACCGACGGCGGCGAGACGATGCGGACCCGGCCGCCGCTGCGCAAGGGCTGCAGCACCGTGTTCGGCCAGCTCAACGTCGGCAAGAAGAGCGTCGTGCTCGACCTCAAGTCCGAGGACGGCAAGGAGGCGGTCCGCCGGCTGGCCGCGACTGCTGACATCCTGGTCGAGAACTTTCGCCCCGGCGTGATGCATCGGCTGCGGCTCGACTATGACAGAATACGCACCGTCAATCCGAAGCTGATCTACTGCTCGATCTCCGGCTACGGCCAGAGCGGCCCGTCGGCCGAGCTGCCGGCCTATGCGCCGGTGATCCATGCAGCCTCCGGTTACGACATGGCGCATCTCGCCTACCAGCCCGGCCGCAGCCGCCCGGATTATTGCGGCATCTACCATGCCGACGTCGTCACCGGCACCTACGGGTTTGGCGCGATCGCGTCGGCGCTCTACCAGCGCACCTTGACTGGGCTCGGCCAGCACATCGACGTTTCCATGCTGGAATCGATGCTGACGCTGACGCTGACGGAGTTGCAGAGTTCGCAATTCGCGGTGAAGCCGCCGCCGCGCCCGATGTTCGGGCCGACCGAGACGGCCAATGGCTATGTCATGATCACGGTCGCGAGCGAGAAGACGTTTCAGGGACTGATGGGCGTGATCGGCCGCCCCGACTGGATTTCCGATCCGCGCTTCGCCGCCTACGCGGCGCGCCGCGATCATTGGGCCGACTTGATGGACGGTGTCGAGGCCTGGTCGCGGCAGCTCTCGACCGATGTCTGTCTTGTCGCGCTAGGTGCGGCCGGCGTGCCGGCCTCGGCCTACCGCACTGTGTCCGAAGCACTGGCCGATCCGCAGCTCGCGCACCGTGAGGCGCTCTCGTCTGTGGAGGATGAAGGCGGTTCGTTCCAGGTCCTCAATCTGCCGTTCCGGATGACCGGTGCCGATACGACACCGGGCAAGACGATGGCCGTTCTTGGCGAGCACACCGACGGGCTGCGCGCGGAGATCGGGCTCACCGACGGTGGACCAATTCCGTCAGGCAAAACAGCCGCGCAAGGCTGACGAAGTCTGACGGACAGCTTCGTGCAGCGAGCAATGCGGCTTTCCGCGTGGCCGGCTTGCCATGATCCACCAGCCCACACTAGACAGGTCGAGTTTGTCTCGTCCTGCCGCCCATGCCATGGTGGCGGCGACAAGAAAAGTATCCGGGAGGACACCGATGAAAAGTTTCAAGGTCGCCGACTTCAAGGCGCCGCTGCAGGAGTTCGACGAGGCGACGCCGCAGCCGTCCGGCACGCAGGTGCTGATCAAGGTAAAGGCCGCCGGCGTCTGCCATAGCGACCTTCACATCTGGGAAGGCGGCTACGATCTCGGCCACGGCCGCAAGCCGCTCTCGCTGAAGGACCGCGGCATCAATTTGCCGCTGACCATGGGGCACGAGACGGTCGGCGAGGTCCTCGCCTTCGGCCCGAACGTGAAGTCGTCGGACCAGGGCGACGTGAAGATCGGCGATGTCGGGCTGGTCTATCCCTGGATCGGTTGCGGCAAATGCGCGACCTGTCTCGCCGGCGATGAGAACATGTGCCTGACGCCGCGCTCGCTCGGCGTCTACTGCGACGGTGGCTATTCCGACCACATGCTGGTGCCGCATCCGCGCTATTTGCTCAATCTGAGAGGCCTCGATCCCGCGTCGGCCGCACCCTACGCCTGCTCGGGCGTCACGACCTATAGCGCGCTGAAGAAGCTCGAGCAGCACTTCGACACGCCGATCGTGATGTTCGGTGCCGGCGGACTTGGCCTGATGGCACTGTCGCTGCTGAAGGCGATGGGCGGCAAGGGCGCGATCATGGTCGACATCGACGCGAAGAAGCGCGAAGCCGCGGAGCAAGCCGGCGCGCTCGCGACCGTCGATCCCAAGACGCCCGACGCGCTGGAGCAGCTTGCCAAGAAAGCCGGTGGTCCCATCCGCGCCGTGCTCGATCTCGTCGGCAACGCCGCCACCACCCAACTCGGCTTCGACTGCCTGACGAAGGGCGGCAAGCTCGTGCTCGTCGGCCTGTTCGGCGGCGGCGCGACCTGGGCGCTGCCGCTGATTCCGATCAAGGCGGTGACGATCCAGGGCAGCTATGTCGGCAATTTGCGCGAGACGCAGGAGTTGCTCGACCTCGTGCGAGCGAAGAACATAGCGCCGATCCCCGTGACGCGGCAGCCGCTCGCCAAGGCCAACGACGCGCTGGTGCAGCTGCAGCAGGGCGCGGTGGTTGGCCGCACGGTGCTGACGCCGTAGCCTCGGTCTATCCTCCGTCATTGCGAGCGCAGCGAAGCAGTCCAGAATCCCTCCGCGGAACAGTCTGGATTGCTTCGTCGCAAGAGCTCCTCGCAATGACGAGTCTCTCTCTCCTTCATTCGGAAGCCCCATGTCCGCAAATAACGCCTTCCACATTGCCGTGCTCGCCGGTGACGGCATCGGTCCCGAAGTCATGGCGCCGGCCATCGAAGTCCTGCGCAAGATCGAGACGAAATCCGGCCTGAGCTTCCGCTTCACCGAGGCGCCGGCGGGCGCCAATCATTATCTCGCCACCGGCAAGTCGATGCCCGATACCACCATCAAGCTGTGCGAGGAGGCGGACGCGATCCTGCTCGGCGCCTGCGGTCTGCCGTCGGTGCGCTACCCTGACAACACCGAGATCGCGCCGCAGATCGAGCTGCGTTTCATCTTCGATCTCTATGCCGGTGTGCGCCCGGCGCGGCTCATTCCGGGCGTACCGAGCCCGATAGTCGGCGCCGACCAGCGCGGCATCGATCTCGTCGTGATCAGGGAGTCTACCGAAGGCCTGTTCGCCTCGATGGGCAAGGGCGTCGTCACCCATGAGGAGGCGCGCGAGACCATGGTGATCACGCGCAAGACGTCCGAGCGCCTGTTCGAGTTCTCGTTTCGCCTCGCCGAACGGCGCAAGGCGCGCGGCAAGCCCGGCGCGCTCGCCTGCGTCGACAAGGCGAACGTGTTCAAGGCCTTTGCGTTCTTCCGCGGCATCTTCGACGACATCGCCAAGCGTCATCCGGAGGTGAAGACCGACCGGCTCTATGTCGATGCCTGCTCGGCGATGCTGGTGAAGCGTCCCTGGGATTTCGACGTGATGGTGATGGAGAACATGTTCGGCGACATCGTCTCCGACATCACCGCGAGCCTGATCGGCGGCCTCGGCATGGCGCCGTCGGCAGACATCGGCGACAAATACGCCGTGTTCCAGCCGTGCCACGGCACCGCGCCCGACATCATGGGGCAGGGCAAGGCCAATCCCACCGGGATGATCCTGTCGGCCGCGATGATGCTGGACTGGCTCGCCGACAAGCACGGCGTCGAGGGCGCGGCTGAGGCCGGCGAACAAATTGAGCGCGCCGTGGACAAGGTCTATGCCGGCGGCCTGAAGCCGATGGAATTCGGCGGCAGCAACGGCACCGCCGACATCACGAAGGCGGTGCTCGCGGCTTTGTAGGAAGAGAGGCCTCGCGGCCCCTTGTAGTTCACCAGCGACGCCAGTGGCGATGGCCCCAGCCCCACGGACGGCCGCCGTAGAAGCGTCGCGGGCCGCCGTAAAAGCCGTAGGCGCCATAATAGTTCGGACGCCAGAAGCAGCGACCCCAGGGGTTGCAGACCCAGCGCACCTGATCGACGTCGGCTGCCGGGCCGCTCGCGATACGGTCGGCCTGCGGAATGCCGTTCGGCATCGCTGCGAGCGCCTGTCCTGATGCGAGCGTTGCGCCGCCCAGGGCAGCCAGACCAACAACAGCAAATTTGAGTTTCATCGCAATCTCCCTCGTTTGATGGCGAGAGAACTTCCAGCAAATCAGCTGGTTGCTATGGTGTTGCAGCGGCGTGGGAATTTAATCTTCGTGAATGCATGTTCACGTTGGCGGCCGTCATCGCGAAGAGCCAAAGCGACGAAGCAGGCAGAGGCACTCTGGATTGTTTTTCATTTTGCTCGCTGATAACGGAATCACCGTCCCTGGAACTGCGGCTTGCGCTTCTCCATGAAGGCCTGCCGGCCCTCGCGAAAATCCGCGCTGTCCATGCAGGCCGTGCCGGCCGCCTTGATCGCGTCCATGTCGCGCCCGCTTTCGTCCTTCAACACTTGCGCGATGGTGAGCTTGGCAGCCTTGATCGCGAGCGGCGCATTTTGCGAGATCGTCTCGGCGATGGCCATGGTCTCGCCCCAGAGCTGATCCTCCGGAACCACGCGCTCGACCAACCCGATGCGCAGCGCTTCCGACGCATCGATGCGCATGCCCGTATACATCAGGAGCCGGGCCCAGGACGGGCCAACCAGCGACACCAGGTGCTTCAAGCCGTCATAGCCATAGGCGATGCCGAGCTTCGCCGCGGGAATGCCGAACTGGCTGCCATGGGAGGCAATGCGGATGTCCGCGAGCATCGCCACTTGCATGCCGCCGCCGAGACAAAAGCCCTGGATGCAGGCAATGGTCGGCTTGGGATAATCGGCGAGCAGCGCGCGCTGGGCGGCGCTGCGTTTGCCATATTCCTCGGAAGCGGCGGCGTTATGGCGTGCCTTCTCGAACTGGCTGATGTCGGCGCCCGACACGAACGCCTTGCCGCCGCCGCCGCGCAGGATCACGACGCGCACGGCAGCGTCATCGCGTAAGGCTGTCAGCGCCTCGCCAAATCCCTCCCACATCTCCAGCGACATCGCATTGCGCTTGTCGGGATTGTTGAAGGTGATCACGCCGACGCCACCGGCTATGTGCTTGAGGATCTTGCCGTCGGCGTAAGGAATTTCGGTCGTGCTAGACATGTCGGACATCGCGCTCGCTTTCGTTGGCGAAGCGCAATGTTCGGCCGGGGCGAGGCCAGGGTCAACCGCGGCAACGGAGGTGGCCTTGCAGCCGCCTGTGCCGCGATTGCATGGCGCGATCTATCTCGTCATATGCGCGGTCAGCGGATGGCTGCCGGCATTGCTGAAGAAGGCCGCCTCTTCGGCGGTCGCCTCCAGCAGCTGCTCGTCCTGGCTATAGACGTCGTTGCGGAACTGGACGGTCTGGTCCTTGGTCATCCACGCCGTGAGATAGATCCAGGCCACCGGCACTTTCTTCACCATGGCGACGTCGAGATGCTGGCCGCTGGCGATTTCCGCGTCGATTGCGGCGCGGCTCCATTTCGGCTGGTCCTTCAACAGCCACGCGGCGAGATCGCGCACATTGTCGACGCGCGAGCAGCCATGGGAATCGAAGCGGTAATCATCGCTGAACAGATTGCGCTGGTTGGTGTCGTGCATGTAGACCGAATAGGAATTCGGCATGTCGATCTTGACCGCGCCGAGCGCGTTGAACGTGCCGTTGTGCTGGCGCACGGTGAAATTCGGCGTATGCGTGCCCGACCAGTCAACCGAATTCGGATCGATCGGATTGTCGTGGGCGTCGAGCACCTCCATGTGCATGCGCGACAGATAGGTAGGATCCTTGCGCATATGCGCGGAGATCTCGGTCTTGGCGATCGAGGAAGGCACCGTCCAGGTCGGATTGAGGACGACGCTGCTGATCTGGGCCGTCAGCGTCGGCGAGGGCTTTTCGGTCTTGCCGACGATCACGCGATAGCGCCTCACCACGACGTCGTTCTCGATGGCTTCGGCGAAGGCGGCGGGGATGTTGACCACGACATAGCGCTGGCCGAAGCCGAAATTCATGTTCTCGAGCCGCTGCAGCGAAGCCTCCAGCTGCCGGATGCGCGTCTGCACCGGCACGTTCATCGCCGCGATCGTGCGTGGTGTCATCGTTCCGGTTGGTGCAAGGCCGTGGCGGGCCTGGAAGCGTTTCACGGCGTCGGCGAGATCCTGGTCGAAGGCGCCGCTCGCCCTGTCGGCGGCAAGATCGCCGGAGACGATCAGCCGCTTGCGCAGGAGATCGTCATTGGCGCCCTGGGCGCCGGGCGCGAATTTGGCGTCTGCCGGGATGGCCGGCCAGCCGCCGCGCACGGCCAGATCGGAATAGCTCAGTGCCGCATCCTTGATGCGCTGGGCGGATCCTTCGTCATAGGTCGGCTCATGCGTCAGCGCGAGCGCCGCGGCCGAGCGGCTTTCTGCCGTCGAAGCGGATGCCGGCGCGGCGGTTTTCGGGGCGGCTGCGTGGGCCGGATTGGCGGCGGCCGGCACGGTGCCAGCCGTAGTCGCCGGCTTAGGCCCGGCCTGCCCAATGGTCTCGGTCTGCGCAAGCGCGGAGGCGCTCGCAAGCATGCCGACGGCAATGATCATCGCATGGCGTTTCGACATGTGTCCCATATTCCCCATGAGAGCGAGGCCCGGACGGGCGATCGCGTCGGAAATTCCGGTGGTCGTGCTGATTCGAGAAATCGGCGAGAGGCTAGCGCCTCCCGGTTGCGGCTCCCTTAAGCACGGCGCATCACGAGCCCCGCACGTCGGACGGCGGTCTCTGGATTGGGTCGCGACAGGGCCGGAATCGGTTCGCGAAAACCGCGGGCGACGGCGGGAAAAATGGTCAACAAAAAGGGGCGGTGATGCCGCCCCGAGAAGTCTGCGCGAGCGCGCGGGCCGGATAGATCTCGTCCGGGTCTCGTCCAATCCAGCCGCGTCCCCGTGACGCGGCGGATTGAACATCGGGCGGAAAGGCGCGAACGCCGATCGGCTCAGGCTTCGTTCGCCGCGATCGATTCCATCAGAGAGACGAGCTGACGCTGCACCGTCTGGTCCTTGATCTTGCTGTAGGCGCGCAGCAGGCGGAGGCTGAAGGCCGAGTCCAGGAAGAGCAGGCTCTCGACTTCGCGCGCCTTGTTGTCGCCGTCATAGAAGAAGGTCACCGGCACATCGAGGGCGGTGGCGATCTGCTGGAGCCGGGCCGCGCCGACGCGATTGACGCCCTTCTCGTACTTCTGGACCTGCTGGAAACTGACGCCGAGCTTCTCGCCGAGCTCCGCCTGCGAGACCTTCATCTCGACGCGCCGCAGACGGATTCGCTTGCCCAACTCAATGTCCGGCTTGCCGGCACTGCGCTGCTTCATTCTCTTCGCCGCTGTCTTCATCTTTTTTCTCATCGGTCTTCGGTTGAAAACCCCCCGAAGAGGTGGGTCAGGGGTTCGCCCATATACTCGTCCTTGAATTCATGCGGGTGCACGAACTCTTCCTTAAACCACGGGAAACGCGCCGGATTGAAGGCTTCGATCAGCCAGTCAATCATGTGCCGCACTCGCGGAATCCGGCCGCTACCAGGGTGGTAGGACAACCAGATATCCAGCGATCTGTTCAGCTCGACCTCCAGTGGAATCAACTTCCCGCCAAGCGCAACGGCGTAGCTCGGGAATACGCCAATTCCGGCACCATTCGCGACTGCCCAGTAATTGGCGCTCGAGACGTTGGTCTTCATGACCAGAAGGTCACGCTCCGGAACGCCGGGGAAGAAGCTCTCGAAAGTTTGCTTGGCGTCGAGCTGGTCGGCGAACTGCAGCACCAGGCGGTGCTTGATCAACTCCATCGCCGAACGCGGCGCGCCATGTTTTGAAATGTATTTCTCGGAGGCCCAGAACATCAGATGCATGCGGCCGAGGCGCACCAGCTTGACGTCGAGCGCGGAGGGCCGCGACAGGTGAATGGCGACATCGGCCTCATGGCGAGAGACGTCGGCCGAGCGCATCGCGCAGTGCAGGTCGACCAGGATCTTCGGAAAGGCCTGCTGGAATTCGACCAGTCGCGGGGCGAGCCAGAATGTGCCCAGTCCCTCGGTGACGGCGACGCGGACCTCGCCGGACAGGGCGTTCGCCGTCGAATCGCTGGTGCGCAGCACGTCGAACGCGGCCGCCTCCATTTGCTCGACGGCGGAGACCACCAGCGCGCCTTCGTCGGTCAGATGAGTGCCGTGGACGTCGCGGGTGAACAGGGTGGTGCCGGTCTGGCGTTCGAAATCATCGATCCGGCGGCGGACGGCATTGATCGACAGCGACAGGCGCTCGGCCGCCGAACGGAAACTTCCGCATCGGACGACTTCCAGGAAAATGCGCGCCGCATCCCAGTCCGACAGGCCGCTGATGTTTGTCTTTGGGCGTTCCTGCAGTGGAACGCCCCTTTCCGCCAAGGAGTGCATACAAGTCCCTTCGGGTCGCTAAACTGGCAGAATCTGGCGCAAACCACAACCACTGCGGGTTGGGGAACGACGAGTTTTGAACGTCATCCTTACTACGCCGCAGGTGGTATTCCGGTGCTGCCAGGGCTGGGAACAAGGGCTGGGAATCGGGCAAACCATCGCCCGTATGAGGGGTGTGGCGTGAGTTCCGTTGTGAGCCGTGACATGGCTGCGGGATCGTCGGCGCTGTCCGCGATGAACGTCCATGGGCGAGACCCGGCGCCGCGTTCCGCGATGGATCGATTGCAGCACGCCAGGCGTTTTACGACTGAGCGTTTCGACGACGGTCGGCGGGGCGACGCGATACGCGCGGGAACCGCGGTTTCAAGGCAGAAACACACTGAAATCCTGTTCGGGGGCGCAGCGGCCTCGTGTTATCCTCAACGCTCCATGGGGGCCAAAAGGGTCGTCACAACCACGTCTCACAGGCCGAATTAGCGGAAAGAACGCCGTGTCGCATTCAGACGAACAGTTGCAGTCGGTGCTGGAAACGCTCGAAGAGTGCCGCAGGGTGCTCAACGAGAGCAACAGCCGCGAGTCGGCCGAGCTGCTGTCCATTGTCATCCTGGACGTGCGGATGAAACTCAAAGGAATTGACAGTGCCGATCTCAAGGCACTGTGCGACGAAATGCTGCGGACGGCCACGAACGAACCGCAGCCCCCCTCCAAGCAGACGCAGGACCAGCCCCGGCGTCCGCTGCTCCGCGTGGTGAAGTAGCCGCGCCGCCGAGTTTCGCTTTTTGGCGAGATTTGTGCGTGTCCCGATGCCGCATCTGTGATCACAGACGGCATCGGGAGGAGCCCTGGTTTTGTGCGCCTCTGTTGCGCATTCGCTGGCATCGGCTACACCAGAGCCGGTTCGGCTCCGGGCCGCGCGCATTCCCCGCGCGCCGCACCGGGGCCTGAGATGGCTCCGACTGCATCATGCAAAACGTTTCGATCCCGGCGGCGCTGATTGCCGGCCTCGTCAGCTTCCTCTCCCCTTGCGTCCTGCCGCTGGTTCCGCCCTACCTGATCTATCTGACGGGCGCGACGATCGAGCATGTCGAAAGCAACGAGCCCGCTTCGACCTCCAAGCGCGCCATCATGATGTCGGCGCTCCTGTTCGTGCTCGGCTTCTCCACGGTGTTCGTGGCGCTCGGCGCCAGCGCCTCTCTGATCGGCGGACTGATCCGCGCCTGGTCGGCCGAACTCTCGATCCTCGCCGGCATCGTTATCATCGTCATGGGCCTGCACTTCCTCGGCCTGACGCGCATCGGCCTGTTGATGCGCGAGGGACGCTTGACCGCGCCCAAGCCCGTTGGCCTCTGGGGCGCTTATGTGATGGGGCTGGCCTTTGCCTTTGGCTGGACGCCCTGCATCGGCCCGATCCTCGCCGCGATCCTCTCGGTCGCCGCGGCCGAAGCCACGGTGACGAAGGGTGCCGGCCTGCTCGCGGTCTATTCGGCCGGCCTCGGCATTCCCTTCCTGATCGCGGCCCTGATGATCGAGCAATTTTCCACCCTGTTCGCGCGCATGAAGGGCCATCTCGTCAATGTCGAGCGCGCCATGGGCGTCCTGATGGTGATTACCGGCATTGGATTCCTCACCGGCGCGGTCTCGAACGTGAGCATCTGGCTGCTGGAGACGTTTCCGGCGTTGCAGACGATCGGCTAGGCCTCCGCCGCAAAGCGCGCCAGCGCCTCGCGGTCGATCTCGATGCCGAGGCCAGGCCCCTCGGGCACCCGCACGACGCCTCTCTCATGCTCGATCGGTTCCTTCAAAATCGCCTGCCGGATCGGATGTTCGGTGCGGTCGAATTCAAGCATCGGCTCGAGCGAGGACAGCGAAGTCGGCGTGTGCGACGGCAGCACGGCGAGGAGCTGAAGCGAGGCCGCGATCGCGATGCCGGTGCCCCAGACATGCGGATTGTAGCGGATGCCGAACGCCTCGCTCATGTCGGCGATCTTCTTGCATTCACTCAAACCACCTGCCGCGCAGCTGTCGGGCTGGGCGATGTCAAGTGCGTGCGAGACGAACAGCTCGCGAAAGCCGAAGCGCGTGAATTCGCACTCGCCGCCGGCGACCGGAATCGTGAGCGCGGATTTCACCGCGCGATAGCCCGCGACATCCTCCGGCGGCACCGGCTCCTCGAACCATCCGATGTCATGGCGCTCGATCAGGCGGCCGAGCCGGATCGCCGCGACCGCGTCATAGGCGTGGTTCGCATCGACCATCAGCGCGACATCGGCGCCGATCGCCTCGCGCACCGCGCGGGTGACTGCGGCATCCTCGGCGATGCCGAAACCGACCTTCAGCTTCACGGCGCGGAATCCTTCGGCGGCATAACCGGCCGCTTCCTCCGGCAGATAGGTCAGCGGATCGCCTGACTTGCGCCGGTAGAGACCGGTCGCATAGGCCACAACCTGCTTGCGCGCGGCACCGCCGAGAAGCTGATGCACGGGTACGCCAAAATGCTTGCCCTTGATGTCCCATAACGCGATGTCGATGCCGCTCATCCCCTGGATCACGACGCCCTTCTGGCCATGATCGCGCAAGCGCGCATAGACCATCTGCCACAGCACGTCGGTGCGCAACGGATCTTCGCCGATCAGCCATGGCTCGATGCTGCGAACCACCGCCGCCGTCATTCGTGCCGGGCCGTAGCATTCACCCCAGCCGACAAGGCCGTCGTCAGTCTCGATTTCGACCAGCATCGCGGTGCGCGTGTCGTACCAGGCGCGCGAATAGGCGAAGGGCTGCGACAGCTTTGCTTCGAGGATGTGCGTGCGAACGCTTGTGATCTTCATTGCCGGCCTCCGTTCATCGCGCCTCATCCAGCGCGCAAATCACCGTGCAGACCACGCCGCGCGGCAGGAAGTCGACCGTTGCCTCGCCGCCGAGCTGGTCGCGCGCGCTGCGTTCGATCAGGCGTGAGCCGAAGCCGCGTTGCACCGGCGCCGTCACCGGCGGTCCGCCGATCTCGGTCCAGATCAGGCGGAGCCGCGGCTTCGGCGCCTCGGCAACGACCTCCCACTCCAGCGTCACCCGGCCGGTCTCATTGGACAGCGCGCCGTACTTTGCAGCGTTGGTGGCGATCTCGTGCACGATCATCGACAGCACCACGGCGAGCCGCGGCGACAGCGGCACTGCGGGTCCGGCCATGCGGATGCGCTCTGGATTGTTCAGCAGGAACGGCTGGAGCGCGCGGGTGATCACGTCCCGCAGCTCGGAGCCCGCCCATTTTTCCTGGCTCAACAAATTGTGCGCTTCGGCCAGCGCGCCGAGCCGCCCCTCGAACTTCGTCCGCTCGTCCCGGCTGGCGCTGCGGAAGGTCTGCACCGTGATCGCCTGCATCAAGGCGAGCGTGTTCTTGACGCGATGGTTGAGCTCGTCGATCAGGAGATCGTGCAGCATCTCGCCGCGCGCGATCGTGGTCGCCATCCTGACCGCGAAGGTCAGGCCGGTCAGCAGCAGGATGCCGCCGATAAAACTGGTGATCGCGATGTTGCGCCAGAGCGGAGCGATCAGCGAGCTCTCGGCGACGCCGGCCACGATGGTCCAGCCAGTGAGCCGCGACCTCGTATAGACGGTGGACAACGCAACACCATCGAGCGAAACGGTCGAGAGTGCGGCCTCCGGTGTGCGCAATATACTCTCATACAGCGTGCCGGTAGCCCGTTTGCCGAACGTCTCCGTAGGGTTCGGCGTGCGCGCGAACACGAAAGCCTTGGTGTCGAGCAAGGAAACCGTCCAGTTCTGGTCGGGCCGTTGCTTCTCGACCAGGTCCTGAAAGGTGCTGACCGGCGGACTGAAGCAGAGGTCGTAGATCACCTCGCCATCGCGGAGCACCGGAACCTCGACCGTAAGCACCTGTCGGCCGTTGATCGCGCCGGTGAACAGGTCGGAATATTGCGGCGACCTGGTCGCAAACACCTTCTCGATGATCTCGAGATGACCGCGCGGCGGCAGGCTTGCGGTGTCCTCGGTCGCGGAGGAAAACAACAGCCGGCCTTTGCGATCGGAGATCAGCACCAGGCCGCCCTTGCCATATTGGTCGACGAAGCCGAGGGCCATGCGGCGGAAGCTCTGGAAGTCGTCATTGCGCAGCGAATTGGTCAGCGCAAGCACTTGCAGGCCGCCGGTCATCCGCTGCACCTCGGAGTCCAGCACGAGGCGCATGCTGCGCACGTTCTCCAGCACGCGGCGGGTCGCGTCGTTGCGGTCCTGCTTGTAATTGTAGACGGCAATACCGACCGCGAAGACGATCAGCGGCAACATCGTTCCCGTGACCAGAAGAGCGAGCCGGACCGGCAAAGTGAGCTTTGACAAACGCGGGCGTCCCGGTTCCAGCGCAAGGGAGCGCCGGATTTATGATTTTGGGAGACCATAGGGGCGGGATTTGCGCCGCGCCATAATTTTCGCGTCCGGACGAGCCGCCCAGAAGATTTTGCATCGCAGTCGGCGGCTGTGCCTCAGCTCATGCTGATTGCGGTTAGTAGCAGGCACATGGCGTACACGGCCGCCAGGCTGAGCCCGGCGATCCGGGCCTCTCGATGCGATCTCATAACGTCAACTCCCAGAGAGGGAGGCCGCCTTCAAGGCGGCCCCCTTACACCTGGATCAATCAATTTCCTGAACGACCGTACGCGAGCCGGGATCGACGAGCATCACGCGATCGCCGGAGTAGACGTAGCGATACTTCGTGAGGGACGGGCCCCAGTCGGCCGGAACGGCCTCGAGCTCGACGTCGCTCGGCACCTTCGCGCCGACGATAATCTTCTCCTTCGTCGTGACCGGGCGAATGCGATGCTCGGTGACGTAGGATTTGATCCTGGTCCGGTATTGCGGCTCGATCTGAACGGCCGCCGCGTGACCGGTTCCGGTCGTCGTTACGACGGTCGATTGCGCGAAAGCACCGGTCGAAATCAGGACCGCGGCGGCGGAAAGCAGGAACAACTTCTTCATCTCGTTCTCCTCATTCGAATATGCGCCGCAACAACCCCTCATCGCCGACAGCGTTCCCGGCTCTGGGAACCAATTACCATTTTTTCCCGTTTGTAGATGACCGGGCTGAACGGCTCGGGTTCTGGAGGAGGACGACCAATGAAGTTGAAGATAGTAACTGCAGCACTGATGCTTGCCGCGTTTTCCCTGCCGGCGTTCGCTGCCGACGAGTTCTATGTCGTGCAGGACGTCAAGACCAAGAAGTGCACGATCGTCGACAAGAAGCCGACGGACACGTCCATGACCGTCGTCAGCCCGTCGGGCACGATCTACAAGTCGCGCACCGAGGCTGAAAGCGGCATGAAGACCGTCAAGGTCTGCACGTCGAACTGAGGAGGATGACAAATGCCAGTTCTGATTCTCTGGGCCGTTCCTGCCGTGCTGGTGATCGGCGGCGGCATCTATCTGATCGGCCATTTGCATTAAAGCACAGTGGAAGGCGAGCGGATCTGTGCGTGCAGCGCACAGGTCCGCAAGCCTGTCTCCCCTCAGCCTGCCACGCGTCGCCAGGAGCGCAAGTTGCAGTGCAACAGTTCGCGCGAAGAGTGGCCCTGCGACGAAGAGGACCTCCCGCGCACGCGAAATGACTTCCGTCCCGCCGACGTTTTCCATACGCTTCCCTCTCGCAAGCCGCATACCGGCTGCGCTCACGGCCCGGCGACAGGGCCGGAGCATCAAAGGGAGGGGAGACGATGAAGCGAAGATCATTTCTCGCTGGGATCGGTGCGACCACTGCGGCGGCCGCGATTGGCATGCCGTCAATCGTCAGGGCACAGTCGCCGATCACGCTGAACGGCGCGGTCCAGTTCAACGACGACCACGCCTTTAACCGGGCCCTGCTCCGGTTCGAAGAGCTGGTGAAGAAGTATTACGGCAAGCCAGTCAACTTCAGGCTGCACAGGAATTCCTCGCTTGGCCTCGAAAAGCAGTATTTCGAGTACATGTCGCAGGGCAAAGCCGTCGATTACGGCATCGTCTCGCCGGCTCACATGTCGACCTTCGCCAAGGCGGCTCCGTTCATCGACGCGCCCTTCGTGTTCAAGGGCATCGAACACATGAACAAGGTCGTCGAAGCCAATATCCTGGCGCCGATCGCTGACGAAGTCGCGGCCAAGGCCGAGGTCGTTCTGATCGGCTATTCCGGCGGTGGCATCCGCAATATCTTCGCCAACAAGCCGCTCAAGACTCTTGCCGACCTTAGGGGACTCAAGGTGCGCGTGCAGGGCGCGCCGATCTGGTCCAAGACCTTTGCGGCCGTGGGCATGAGCCCGACGGTGATCGCCTATAACGAAATCTACAACGCGATCCAGAACGGCGTGATAGCGGCCGGGGAGAACGAGGCGGCCGGCGTCGAGGCGATGAAGTTCTACGAAGTGGCTCCGCATCTCAACCTGACCCAGCACGCCGTGTCGATCCGGCCGATCTGCTTCTCGGTGAAGACGCTGAAGACCCTGCCGAAGGATTTGCAGGACGCGATCATGAAGGCCGGCAAGGAGGCCGGCGACTACGGCCGTCAGCTGGAGTCGAGCGAAGAGGTCGTCAAGCTCGACACGCTGGAAAAGGCTGGCAAGCTCAAGCGGGTCCCGTTCGAGGAGCGGGACGCCATGAAAAAGCTCGCCGATCCCGTGATGGCCACCTACGCCAAGGAAATCGGCGCGGAAGGCATTTTCGAGAAGATCAACGTCGTCTGAGAACTGTCGCCGCCCACGCGACAGCGGGGCAAGCCAGACGGCTTGCCCCATTGCGTGATTATGATCCCCCGGAGTCGTAATGACCGAAATATCGATGCCGCCGAACCCGTCGCCATGGCGCCGAGCAACGGCGGCCTATGCAAAACTGCTGGAAATCCTGCTCGCCGCCTCTGTCGGCCTTCTGGTCATTCCAGTCACGTTGCAGATCATCTCGCGCTACACGCCTTTGATTCCGTCCTACATCTGGACCGAGGAGATGGCGCGGTTCATGTTCATCTGGACGATCATGATCGGCGCCATGGTCGGCATCAGAGAGTCGCAGCATTTTGAAGTCGACGTCTGGCCTGACCTGTCACGCCGAAGCGAAGCCTTGGTGCGGATTCTTGCGCGGCTCGGCGTGCTGGTGCTGGCGCTGGTGTTCGTATCCGCCGGCATCGAGTTCACCCGCTTTGCCTGGAACAGAACTTCGGAGCTGGCCGATCTGCCGCTTTGGCTGATCCACGTCGCCTGGCCGGTTGCCGGCGTGACCTGGATCGTGTTCGCCGGTGAACAGATTGTCGACGAGATCCGGATTCTGGTTGGGGCAAATCAATGAGCGGCAATGTTCTTTCTGCCGGGCAGGCCGCGATGGTCCTGTTCGGTACTTTCGTTGGCCTGCTCATCATACGCGTGCCGGTCGCCTTCGCGCTTGGTCTGGCCTGCGTGCCGATCCTGCTGATCGAACCGCATCTGTCGCTGATGACGCTCGCGCAGGAAACCTTCAACGCCTACAATTCGTTCATCCTGCTGGCGGTGCCGTTCTTCCTGCTCACCGCCAATTTGATGAGCATTGGCGGCATCACCGATCGCCTGGTGGCGTTGTCGCGCTCGATGGTCGGGCACTGGCCGGGGTCGCTGGCGCAGATCAACGTCGTGCTGTCGGTGTTCTTTGCCGGCATCTCCGGCTCCTCCACCGCGGACGCGGCGAGCCAGTCCAAGATATTCATCGATGCCCAGACCAAAGAGGGTTACGACCTCTCGTTCTCCATCGCCATTACAGCGGTGTCGGCCGTGCTCGCCGTCATCATCCCGCCCTCGATCCTGATGATCGTGTGGGGCGGACTGATCTCGACTTCGATCGCCGCGATGTATCTCGCGGGCATCGTGCCGGGCTTGCTGATCGCCGGCGCGCAGATGGCAACAGTGCATGTCTATGCCGTGCGGCGTGGTTATCCGACCTATCCGAAGGACACCTGGAGGGAGATGTGCTGCGCCATCTGGCGCTCGATACCGGCGCTGCTGACGCCGTTCATCATCGTCGGCGGCATCCTGCTGGGGTGGTTCACCGCGACCGAATCCGCCTGCGTCGCGGTGCTTTATTCCGTGGCGCTATCGACATTCTTTTACCGTGAAACCGGCGCGCGCGAACTCTACAAGGCTTTGCTCGACACCGGCCGTCTCGCGGGTGTCGCGCTGTTCTGCGTGGGCACCGCCAGCGCGTTCGGCTGGCTGCTGGCCTACTACAGGATTCCGCAGGAATTGCTGGCCAACGTCTCGACCTGGGGCATGGGTGCGATCGGGGCCGGCTTCTTCATCGCGTTCTGCTTTCTGGTGGTGGGCTGCTTCCTCGACGCCATTCCGGCGATCATCATCGTCGGCACCGTTCTCGAACCGCTGGCGAAATCGGTGGACCTTCATCCGGTGCAGTTTGCGATCATATCGATCGTCTCGCTGGCCTTCGGGCTGGTGACGCCGCCCTATGGCCTGTGCCTGATGATCGCCTGCTCGATCGCCGGGGTGCGGTTGCGCTATGCGCTCAAGGACACGGTGATCATGCTGATTCCGATGCTGCTCGTGCTGGCGGCGGTCATCATCTGGCCGAGCGTTTCGCTGTTCCTGCCGCGCCTGATCGTGCCGGAGATGTTGAAATGAACGGGGCTTGATCCCGCGGTTCTGATGCCGCGGGATCGGTGATTTTGTCTAGAGATTGCTCTCGGTGATCGCGGCGTAGACCATGCTGCGCAGCTCGCGCCGGAGCGGGTAGGCGCTGGATGGCAGCACCTGCGTCATGAAGATGGTGATCAGCTCCTCCGCCGGGTCGATCCAGAACGACGTCGTGGCCGCGCCGCCCCAATTGTATTCACCGGGGCTGCCGGCGACCAGTGTCTCGGCCGGGCGCATGGTCACGGCGAAGCCGAGGCCGAAACCGATGCCGTTGTAGGTCGCTTCGGAGAACAGCGAGCGCGACACCTCGGGGAGAAAGCGCCCGCCGGGAATGTGGTTGGTCGTCATCAATGCCAGCGTCTTCGGCCCGATCAGCCTGACGCCGCCGAGCTCGCCGCCATTGAGCAGCGCACGGCAGAAGGTGAGATAGTCGGCCGTCGTCGAGCACAGCCCGCCGCCGCCCGAGATGAAGGACGGCGGTGACAGGAACGAGCTCTTGGTTGGATCGTCCTGTAATGTCAGTCCCTCGCGCCGCTGGCCGGCATGGAAGGTCATGCCGCCGCCCGGGTCGGCCGAGTAACAGGCGGCGAACCGGTGGGCCTTGGAAGCAGGCACGTGGAAATCAGTGTCGGTCATGCCGAGTGGATCGAGGATGCGTTGTTTCAGGAACTGCTCGAAGGGGATCCCGGAGATCTTGCCGACGAGGTAACCGATCACGTCGGTCGAAACCGAGTAGTTCCAGGCCTCGCCCGGCGAGAACTCCAGCGGGATTTTCGCGAGGCTCTCGATCATGGTCTGCAGCGTGCCTGATTTCTCGACCTCGCCGATCTTTTCAGCGCGGTAGGCGGCATCGACATTCGAGCGCTGCTGGAAGCCATAGGTGAGGCCGGAGGTGTGGCGCAGGAGGTCGACGATCAGCATCGGCCGCGACGGCGGCCGGGTCAGGAAGGACGGCGCGGTGCCGGCGACGAACACGCCGAGATCCTTCCATTCCGGAATGTACTTGGCGACCGGCTCATCGATCGCGACGAGGCCTTGCTCGACCAGCATCATGAAGGCGACGCTGGTGAGCGGCTTGGTCATGGAATAGATGCGGTAGATGGTGTCGTCCTTGACCGGCGCCTTGCGCTCGATATCGGCAAAGCCCTGCAGAGAGCTGTGGGCGACCTTGCCACGGCGATAGACCAGGAGATGCGTGCCCGGGAAGCGACCGGCATCGATGTACCGGCTCTTCAGATGCGCATCGATACGGTCGAGCGCGGACTTGGACATACCGACGGATTCGGGCGAGGCGGGGGTAGGGGCGAGCATCAGTTCCTCCGGGGCATTTTATCGGAAAGGTGATAGCCGAAATGGCGACCTCTTTCCAAGCCGGCTGCGCTTAACGCAGCCGGCCCGACTGGTGTAGGCTGCGCCCTGGAACGCCTCCAAGGAGCCCACCCGGGCCAACGAAAAAACCAGGGCAAACGCACCATGACCCAGTTCAACGAGACCGAACTCACTGAAGCCGTCGTCCGGAGCTTTGACCAGACACCCGACCCGCGCGCGAAATTCCTGCTCCAGGAATTGGTGAAGTCGCTGCACGATTACGTGAGCAAGACCGGCCTCACCTTTGAGGAGTGGGAATACGCCATCGATTTCCTGACCCGCACCGGCCAGAAATGCACGGACACCCGGCAGGAATTCATCCTCCTGTCCGACGTGCTCGGCGTCTCCATGTTGGTCGACGCGGTCAACCATCGCGAGCGCGAGGGCGCTACCCAGACCACCGTGCTCGGGCCGTTCTATGTCGGCGAGCACAAGGTGACGGCGCACGGCACCGACATCTCTCCGAACAATCAGACCGGCGAACGGATGTTCGTGCAGAGCCGTGTCACCGATCTCAAGGGCAAGCCGCTCGCGAATGTCCCCGTTGACGTCTGGCACGCCGACGATGACGGCTTCTACGACTCGCAGAAGCCGAACTATGATGAGGTCGGCGCCTCGGCGCGGGCGCGCTTCATCACCGATAGCGATGGCCGCTTTTTCTTCCGCACCATCCTGCCTTGCAGCTACCCGATCCCGACTGACGGCCCGGTCGGCGAGATGATCGTGCAGACCAACCGCCACCCGATGCGCCCGGCGCATGTGCACTTCCTGGTCAATGCCAAGGGCTACGAGCCGCTGATCACCCACGTCTTTATGGACGGCGACAAATATCTGGATTCCGACGTGGTGTTCGGCGTGAAGGACGACCTCGTCGCCAAGGTCGAGCCGCGCAGCGACCCGGAGATGCCCGACGGCTCCAGGGCAAGCGGGCAGTGGCACCTGATGACCTACGAATTCCACCTCAAGCCCGGCGGCGGCATGGCGCCCAAGCCGCTGGGGATGAAGGCGGAGGAGCCGGCCTGACCGTCAGGCGCGAGAGCACGCGCCGCCCTCTCATCTCCCGATAAAGGCCGCCAGCTCGTCAGGCGTCCCCATCGGAAAGGCTTCTTTCATGAAGTCGAGGAAGGCGGATACGCGCGCACTCAGGAGCCGGCGTGATGGATAAAGCGTCCACAGCGCGATCTCCGGTCCCTCGATATCGCCCCAAAGCACCAGCGTGCCCGCAGCGAGGTCGTGACTGACCAGTGACACTGGCAGGCGCGTAGCGCCGACGCCGGCCCGGACCGCATCGCGGACCATGATGAGCGACGACAGGCGGAGGACTGGATCAATCGCAATGCGCGATTGTCCGCCTGGCGTTGTCACGTCCCAGCTTGTTAGCTGATCGCCCGCGCCGCGCATGACGGCCGGCACGGCGATTCCGTCCCGCGGTCGTTCGAGGTCAGGGCTCGCCACCACCACCAGCCGATCGCGCAAGAAGATTCGTCCGACCAGGTTTTCATCCGGATCGGGATTGACCCGGATCACCAGATCATACCCTTCCTCCACCATGTCGACGGAGCGATCTTCCGTCGTGACCTCAAGACGGATCTCCGGATATCTGAGCGCGAACCCGGCCGCGAGATTTCCCATTGCAGTCTGCGAGAACAGCATAGGCGCGCTGATCCGCAAGCTGCCGCGCGGCCTGTCTCCACCCGAGGCGATCGCTGTCGCCGTCTCGTCGAGCTCGGTGAGCAAGGCCCCCGTCCGCTCGTAAAGGGCGCGTCCTTCCTGCGTGAGTTTCAGGGTGCGCGCTCCCCGTTCGAACAGGCGCAGGTCGAGCGCGGCTTCCAGCTCCGCGACCCGCCGGGACAGGGTGGCTTTCGGGCGTCCGGCGGCGCGTGCGGCCCGGCCGAACCCGCCGTGCCGGGCAACGAGATTGAAATCGGCGAGTGCGAGCAGGTCCATTGTTCCACCAGTGAGACAGTCTGTCCAGACATAGCGGCTATCGGTCCGAATGTGGATCAGTAATTTCCGGGATGTCTTCTGACCCCAACCCCGGAGTGATCCCCATGACCATCCTCGTTACCGGCGCAACCGGCACCGTCGGCCGCCATGTCGTCGAACAGCTCGTCAAGCGCGGCGCCGATGTCCGCGCTCTTGCGCGCGATCCTGCCAAGGCAAACCTCCCGGCAGGCGTCACCGTCGTGCAGGGCGATCTGCTCGACGTCGACTCGATCCGCAGCGCATTCAAGGGCGTCTCGACCCTGTTCCTGCTCAATGCAGTGGTGCCGGATGAATTCACCCAGGCACTGATCGCGCTCAACCTGGCCCGCGAGGCTGGCGTCGAGCGGGTCGTCTACCTCTCGGTGATCCACAGCGATCGCTACGTGAACGTCCCGCACTTTGCCGGCAAGTTCGGCGTCGAGCGGATGATCGAGCAGATGGGCTTCAACGCCACCATCCTGCGCCCGGCGTACTTCATGAACAACGACGTCACGATCAAGGACGTGGTGACCGGATACGGCATCTATCCGATGCCGATCGGGAGCAGGGGGCTCGCCATGATCGATGCGCGCGACATCGGCGAGATCGCGGCCATCGAGCTCGTCCGTCGTGAGCGCGCCGCAACACCGCTTCCGCTCACGCGCATCAATCTCGTCGGTCCTGATACGCTCACCGGCGCGAAAGCCGCCGCCGTCTGGTCGGAGGTGCTGGGCCGCACGATCGCCTATCCCGGTGACGATACCGCCGGCTTCGAGAAGAATCTCCGGCAGTTCATG
Source organism: Bradyrhizobium sp. MI1.3 (assembly GCF_055811695.1). NCBI lineage: Bacteria > Pseudomonadati > Pseudomonadota > Alphaproteobacteria > Hyphomicrobiales > Nitrobacteraceae > Bradyrhizobium > Bradyrhizobium sp. MI1.3. Next base: position 68,160 of record NZ_JBVVPQ010000026.1, read on the forward strand.
CCGAGCTGGATGGCTTTCGACATGCGGCTGATGAGCGAGCGTTTCCTCACCGAGGGAATGATCCCGGAAGCCGGCGACGTCGAGCGTCTGACCGCGCTGTTGGGCCGTCCGCTGCGATCCTATCGCGACTTCGTCTCCGAGATCGCGGCCACTGCCTGACGGCAGGGGCGCATTCCCAATCACGACACGAGGAATCCTATCATGATCTCTTCAACCGCCACCGTTCCGGCGGATCCGGAAGGCGCAACGAAGATATTGCTGCTTGGAGCGACTGGTGCCACCGGTCGCCTGATCGTCAACCAGGCGGTGGCGCGAGGGCACGACGTCACCGTGCTGGTGCGCTCCGCCGGCAAGGCAAGTGACATCAGGGGGGCGAAGCTCATCGTCGGAGATGCACGCGATGAAGCAGCCCTGCGCGAAGCCCTCAAAGGCCGTGACGCCGTGGTCAGTGCGCTGGGTACACCGGTAAGTCCGTTCCGCGAGGTGACGCTGCTCTCGACCGCGACGCGCGCGCTCGTGAGCGCGATGAAGGCCGAGCAGGTCTCGCGGCTGGTTTGCATCACGGGGATGGGCGCCGGCGACAGTGCCGGGCACGGCGGCTTTGTCGCCGACAACGTGATCTTTCCGCTTCTCCTGAAGAAGGTGTACGCCGACAAGAACCGGCAGGAGGCGATCGTCAGAGACAGCGGGCTGGACTGGATTTTGGTTCGCCCCTCGATCCTCAATAACAAGCCCGGCCGCGGCTCGGTCCGGGCGCTGACGGATCTTTCGGGCTTCCATGGTGGCAGCATCGCGCGCGAGGACGTTGCGACATTCGTGCTGGATCAAGTGCGCGCCGATACCTGGCTGCATCGGTCTCCGCTGATCACGTGGTGACGCTTTGCGTGGCTAAACCCCTGATCAGCGCGCGTGCAACATCGCAAGCAGGACCACGACGACGCAGGCGAGCGCCGCCGTGGTCAATTTCCAGAACATCAGCGGGCTGCGCTCCAAAAGCGGCGTGATCCGCGTGTCGAGATAGGCCGGATTGGGCGTGCGAAGCTCGAAGACGAATTCGGACAGATCCTCGTGCCGCTTGTAGGGATCCGGATGGAGCGCACGTCTGAGCGCGCCGTCGACCCAGGCAGGCACGTTGCTGTTGTCGTCGGCCGGGCGATATTTGAGCCTCCGCACGTCCGCCTTGCGCCGGATCCTGGCGATTTGCGTGCCATAGGGAAGCTTTCCCGTCAGCATCTGGTAGCAGATCACGGCCAGCGAAAACATGTCGGAGCGCGGCGAACCGACTTGCCCAAGAAAATATTCCGGCGCCGTGTACTGGACCGTTCCCAAAATTTCGTCGGCCTCGTCCTGTGGCGCTGCCTCCGCGACGCCTGCCACCTTCACCGATCCGAAGTCGATGATCTTCGCGGTGCCGGTCTTGTCGATCAGGATGTTGTCGGGCCTCAAGTCCTGATGCAGCATCTCCATGCGGTGGAAGGCGCGCAGGCCCGCGGCGATCTGCTCGACCAGTCCGCGGACGGTTTCGAGATCGGGGCGCGGATTGTCTGTCATCCATTGCCGCAAGGTCTGACCTTCGACGAATTCGGTCGCGACATAGAGATAGCCACGCCGTTTCGACTGCGACAACGGCTTCAGCACATGCGGGCTGTCGATCCGGCGCGCGATCCACTCTTCCATCAGGAAGCGCTTCAGGTAGGCGGCATTGTCGCGCAGATCGATCGACGGAAGCTTCAGCGCGACCGGCTCCTCGGTCACCGCGTCGACAGCAAGGTAAATATGGCTGCGGCTGCTGGCGTGGATTTCGCGGACGATCCTGTAGCCGTCGAAGATCGCCCGCGGCTCCGGCAGCGGGGGAAGCGGCAGCTGGGAGGTCTGGTTGAAGATGCCGGCCGGCTCGCGCTGCGGCACTGCATCGATGCGGAGGATCTGGACCGTGATGTTGTCGTCGCTGCCGCGCCGGTAGGCTTCCTCGACGATCGCCTTCGCCGCTCCGTCGAGCTCGGCTGCATGCTCGCTGAGCGCGTTCGTGATGAAACGCGCGTCGACGAATTCATAGGCGCCGTCGGTCGCCAGCAGGAAGGTGTCGCCAGTCTCGATCTCGAAACTCTGGTAGTCGATTTCGAGTTGCGGATTGATGCCGAGCGCACGGCCGAGATAGGTCTGCTCCGAGGACACAATGATCCGGTGATCGTCGGTCAGCTGCTCGAGCGCCTTGCCCGCCACGCGGTAGACGCGACAGTCGCCGACGTGGAAGATGTGCGCGGTGGTCGCCTTGATGACCATGGCGCTCAGCGTGCAGACATAACCCTTGTCGCGGTCATAGGCATATTGGCTCTTGCGCGTCTGCGCGTGCAGCCAGGAATTGGTCGCATCCAGCACGCGGCGGGCGGAGGTCTTCACCGTCCAGGATTCCGACGTGCAGTAATAGTCCATCAGGAAGCTCTTGACCGCCGACTCGCTGGCGATCTGGCTCACCGTGCTGCTGGAGATGCCGTCGGCGAGGACGGCCGCAATGCCCTTCAGGCTGAGCATCGGCTCGTCCGGGACGAGGACGCCGTGAAAATCCTGGTTGATGGGCTTGCGACCCTTGTCGGAATGCTGGCCGACCGAGATCTGAAGTCCGCGGGTCATCGTCATCACCGGCAAAGGGGAGCCTCACCCTGATCGGGCGAGGCTCTCCTGTCGAGACGTTGTTTGCTCAGGCCGCGACGCGGGGCGACGAGGCCTTGCCCGCCTGGCGCTTCGGCTGGGTCAAGACGTGCGTGGCGTAGAGGGTCATGCCGGTGAAGGCGAGGCCGCCGACGAGATTGCCGAGCACGGTCGGGATCTCGTTCCAGATCAGATAGTCCATGATCGAGAATTTCGCGTGCAGCATCAGGCCGGAGGGGAACAGGAACATGTTCACGACGGAATGCTCGAACACCATGTAGAAGAACACCAGGATCGGCATCCACATCGCGATGACTTTGCCGGGGACCGAGGTGGAGATCATGGCGCCGACGACGCCGGTCGAGACCATCCAGTTGCAGAGCATTCCGCGGATGAACAGCGTCGCCATGCCGGCCGCGCCGTGCGCGGCGTAGCCGAGCGTGCGGCCTTCGCCGATATTGCCGATCGCCGTGCCGACCTTGTCCGGATCCTGCGTGAAGCCGAAAGTCGTGACGAAGGCCATCATGAAGGCCACCGTCAGGGCGCCTGCGAAATTGCCGACGAAGACGAGGCCCCAGTTCCGCAGCACGCCGCCGAAGGTGACGCCCGGGCGCTTGTCGATCAGGGCGAGCGGGGAGAGCACAAACACACCGGTCAGGAGGTCGAAGCCCAGCAGATAGAGCATGACGAAGCCGACCGGGAACAGCAGCGCGCCGATCAGCGGCTGCCCCGTGTTCACGTTGATCGTGACGGCGAACCATGCCGCGAGCGCCAGGATAGCGCCGGCCATGTAGGCCCGGATGATGGTATCCCGGGTGGACATGAAGACTTTGGACTCGCCCGCATCCACCATCTTGGTGACGAATTCCGAAGGCGCGAGATACGACATCAATGGTTCCTTTGCTTCCTGGTGAGATCGACACACTCTGCGTGAGCGCGACTGAACATCATTGGCCGTGCGGGCTGGTTGCCGCGCGTAAGCCGGAGAGATTTGGAAGCTCTGGGAATCGCGTCACGAGGATGAAGCCGGGAGGGCCGCGAAGCAGGTGAGCTTCCGTGCTGCAGCCGCCTGAGGCTGCAGCATTGCGGTCGAGCCGCAGTCTTCGTTGACGCGAACTCAAATGCAAATTGCGTGCCGTGCGCCTGGCCTATAAGAACCCAGCGATATCAAGAAGATACGACTTTTTCCTGACCCGGCTTTTGCGGGCCGAGTGGCCTGTTGCTTAAGCGGCTGCACAAGACTTGTGCGCCGCACAAATGTTGGGCAGGTCGCAAATTTCACGAGCGGAGCAGACCTGCGACAGACTGGCGCGGCGTACATAAGCTATTGATATCGATTTGTTTTCGGCTGCCTCACGCTTGGCATGAAGCTTGAATAGTTCCACGCCGACGCCATTGAAGCCGTCCCGCGAGACTTCTCATCCGAATTGCCGACGCCACCAGACGGGGGTCTCCCCGTCGCGCGTTCGCATGCGCTGCTTCAGGCGTCGCCGGACGGACGGGCTGCTCGTGTGCACTGACACAATCATTCTGCAACGACGCAAAGGACGATACCGCCTATGACCAAGCGCACCCGCCGGCCGTCGGACACTGGCCTCAGCCGCCGTCAATTGTTGAAGGCCGCCGGCTCGACCGCCGCACTCCTGGCCGCCGTGAAGCTGAATTTCCCAGCGGGCGCTTTCGCGCAGGACGCCGGTCCGGAGGTCAAGGGCGCAAAGCTTGGCTTCATCGCGCTGAGCGATGCCGGTCCCTTGTTCGTCGCCAAGGACAAGGGCCTGTTCGCCAAATACGGCATGCCCGACACCGACGTGCAGAAGCAGGCCTCCTGGGGCACCACGCGGGACAATCTCGTGCTCGGCTCGGAAGGCAACGGCATCGACGGTGCGCATATCCTGACCCCGATGCCGTATCTGATCTCGGCCGGCAAGGTGACGCAGAACAACCAGCCGACGCCGATGTACATCCTGGCGCGGCTCAATCTCGACAGCCAGTGCATCTCCGTCGCCAGTGAATATGCCGACCTGAAGCTCGGCGTCGATGCGTCCACCTTCAAGGCGGCCCTGGAGAAGAAGAAGGCTTCCGGCAAGCCCGTGAAGGCGGCGATGACCTTCCCCGGCGGCACGCACGACCTCTGGCTCCGCTATTGGCTTGCCGCCGGCGGCATCGATCCGGACAAGGACATCGAGACCATCGTGGTGCCGCCTGCGCAGATGGTGGCCAACATGAAGGTCGGCACGATGGACTGCTTCTGCGTCGGCGAGCCCTGGAATCTGCAGCTGATCCACCAGAACATCGGCTATACCGCGATCACGACCGGCGAGCTCTGGAACAAGCACCCGGAAAAATCCTTCGGCATGCGCGCCGCCTTCGTCGATAAATACCCGAAGGCCGCGAAGGCGCTGCTGATGGCGGTGATGGAAGCGCAGCAGTGGTCGGACAAGGCCGAGAACAAGGCCGAGCTTGCTGCCATCATGGGGAAGCGGCAGTGGATGAACTGCCCTGTCGAAGACGTACTCGACCGCACCGCCGGCAAGTTCGACTACGGCCTTCCCGGCAAGGTGGTCGAGAATTCGCCGCACATCATGAAGTATTGGCGCGACTTCGCCTCTTATCCGTTCCAGAGCCACGACCTCTGGTTCCTCACCGAGGACATTCGCTGGGGCAAATACGAGGCGAATTTCGACACCAAGGCGCTGATTGCCAAGGTCAACCGCGAAGACATGTGGCGCGACGCGGCCAAGACGCTCGGCATCGCAAGCGCCGAGATCCCGACCTCCACCTCGCGCGGCAAGGAGACCTTCTTCGACGGCAAGGTGTTCGATCCGGAAAATCCGGCTGCCTATCTGAAGTCGCTCGCGATCAAGCGCGTCGAAGTCTGATGGAGCCAGCGGCCGCCTCCGGGCGGCCGCATCGCCTTTTGCAGCCGGAGAAATATTGCGATGAACATGCCCGCCACCAAGATCGAGGTTGAGACCGCGAAGCCCGCGAGCGCTGCCGCGCCGGTCGTCGCGATGACACCGAAGCGGCCGCCGCGTTCGGAGACTTACGCGCGGATGGCGCGGGAGACCGCCGTGCGCGTCATCCCGCCGCTGGTCGTGATCGCGCTCTTGCTTCTGGTGTGGGAGCTGGTCTGCCGCCGCGCCGGCTCGGCACTGCCGCCGCCGTCGAAGGTGTTCAAGGACACGAAGGAGCTGATCCTCGATCCGTTCTTCGATCACGGCGGCATCGATAAGGGGCTGTTCTGGCACCTCTCCGCTAGCCTCCAACGCGTCGCCTTCGGCTATTCGCTCTCGGCGATTGCCGGCATCGCGCTCGGCGTGCTGGTCGGGCAATCGGTCTGGGCGATGCGTGGGCTCGATCCGCTGTTCCAGGTCTTGCGCACGATCCCGCCGCTGGCCTGGCTGCCGCTGTCGCTCGCCGCGTTCCGCGACGGCCAGCCCTCGGCGATCTTCGTCATCTTCATCACCTCGATCTGGCCGATCATCATCAACACCGCGGTCGGCATCCGCAACATCCCGCAGGATTATCGCAACGTCGCCGCGGTGGTGCAGCTTAACCCGCTCGAATTCTTCGCCAAGATCATGATTCCGGCCGCCGCGCCCTATATCTTCACGGGGCTTCGCATCGGCATCGGTTTGTCCTGGCTCGCGATCGTCGCCGCGGAAATGCTGATCGGCGGCGTCGGCATCGGCTTCTTCATCTGGGACGCCTGGAACTCCTCGCATATCAGCGAAATCATCCTGGCGCTGTTCTATGTCGGCATCATCGGCTTCGTGCTCGACCGCCTGATCGCGGGTGCCGGCAAGATCGTCACCCGCGGCACCGCGCTGAACTGAAGGGGAAGCACATGACCGCTTATCTGAAGCTCGACCACATCGACAAGATTTTTACCCGCGGCGCTGCCTCCACCGAGGTGCTGAAGGATATCAATCTCACCATCGAGAAGGGCGAATACGTCTCGATCATCGGCCATTCCGGTTGCGGCAAGTCGACCCTGCTCAACATCATCGCAGGCCTGACCAACGCCACCACCGGCGGCGTGCTGCTCGAGAACCGCGAGGTGAACTCGCCGGGACCGGATCGCGCGGTGGTGTTCCAGAACCACAGCCTGTTGCCGTGGCTAACCGTGTACGAGAACGTCAGGCTCGGCGTCGACAAGGTCTTCGCTAAGACCAAGAAGCGCGCCGAACGCGACGCCTGGGTCATGCACAATCTCAACCTCGTGCAGATGGCCCATGCCAAGGACAAACGGCCCTCGGAAATCTCCGGCGGCATGAAGCAGCGCGTCGGCATTGCCCGCGCGCTCGCGATGGAACCGAAAGTGTTGCTGCTCGACGAGCCTTTCGGCGCACTCGACGCACTGACCCGCGCGCATTTGCAGGATTCGGTGATGGCGCTGCATCAGAAGCTCGGCAACACGATTCTGATGATCACCCACGACGTCGACGAGGCGGTGCTGCTGTCCGACCGCATTGTCATGATGACGAACGGGCCGAGCGCGCGCATCGGCGAGGTGCTGGAGGTGCCGCTGGCGCGCCCGCGCAAGCGGCTCGAGCTCGCGACCAACACCACTTACTTGAAGTGCCGGCAGCGCGTGCTCGAATTCCTCTATGAGCGTCATCGCTTCGTCGAGGCCGCGTAAACGCGTCACCAACAGGTGCTGACGCAACGCCTAATTTTGAATCATCAAGCTCAATCCTTGTGCGCCGCACAGGGATTGAGCGAATCGCAAAATTTGCGTGCGAAATAGTCCTGCAAAAATTCGGAGCACTCCGAACAAGCTCCTGAATTTCCTGCGTTTCCGGAATGCGCGCAGTTGGCACGGAAATTGAAGCACCAACCGCGACGCCAACGACGACGTCCCTCAACATCATCAATCAGCATCGTAACTCGCCACCGGGGTGAAGCCTCGGAGCGCGCCTCCGTGGCCGGAGGCTGAGCCTGCAACGACGCAGCGGTGAGCCTGGAAGGGATTTTGCAATGACGAAGAGTCCGACTGGTAATCAGACTTGGATTTCAGACTGGCGCCCCGAAGATGAGGCGTTCTGGAGTGCGGGCGGCAAGACTATCGCGCGACGCAACCTGATCTGGTCGATCGTGGCCGAACATATCGGCTTCTCGGTCTGGCTGATCTGGAGCATCGTCACCACCAAACTGCCGCAGGCGGGCTTCCACTACACCACCGACCAGCTGTTCCAGCTCGTCGCTGTGCCCGGACTGATCGGCGCGTTGATGCGCTTTCCCTACACCTTCGCGGTGACGACCTTCGGCGGCCGCAACTGGACCATCTTCAGCGCGGCGATCCTGTTCATTCCGACGCTCTCGCTGGCCTATTTCGTCGGTCAGCCCGGCACGCCGTTCTGGCTGATGCTGCTGATTGCTTCGACCGCCGGTCTCGGCGGCGGCAATTTTGCATCCAGCATGACCAACATCTCGTTCTTCTTCCCCGACCGGATGAAGGGCTGGGCGCTGGGACTGAATGCAGCCGGCGGCAATATCGGCGTCTCCAGCGTGCAGCTCCTGACCCCGATCCTGATGACGCTCGCCGTCATCAATCTGTTCCAGGCAACGCCTGTCGATGGTGTCTTTCTTCAGAATGCCGGCCTGATGTGGGTGCTGCCGATCGCGATCGCGGTCTTCGGCGCGGTGTTCTTCATGAACAACCTGACCACGGCCAAGTCGTCGATCAAGAACCAGCTCGCCGTGGTCAAACGCAAGCACACCTGGATCATGGCGTATCTCTATATCGGCACGTTCGGCTCCTTCATCGGCTACTCGGCGGCATTTCCGCTGCTGATCAAGACCCAGTTCCCGCAAGTCACGATTGCGATCGCGTTCCTGGGACCGCTGGTCGGTTCGTTGTCGCGGCCGCTCGGCGGCTGGCTTGCCGACAGGATCGGCGGCTCGGTGATCACGTTCTGGAATTTCATCGTGATGGCAGGCGCCACGATCGGCGTGCTCTATTTCGTCGGGCACAAGGATTTCATCGGCTTTCTGTCGATGTTCCTGGTCCTGTTCGTGACGACGGGCATCGGCAACGGCTCGACCTACCGCATGATCCCCTCGATCTTCCGCGAGCAGAATTTGTTCAGGGTGCGCGGCAAGGGCGATGCGGAGCGCGCGCTCGCCTTGAAGACGGCGAGCATCGAGAGCGGTGCCGCGGTCGGCTTCATCGGCGCGGTCGGCGCAGTCGGCGGCTATCTGATCCCGACCGGATTCGGCAAGTCGATCGCGCTGACCGGCGGCCCGCAGCTCGCGCTCGCGATCTATCTCGGCTTCTACGCCTCCTGTCTCGCGCTGACCTGGTGGTTCTATCTGCGTCGCAGCCCGCAAGGTGAGGGCGCCTCAAGCCTCGCCGGCGCGCGAGTTTAACACTTGGTACGAATCTCGCTTCTCCCCGTACGCGGGGAGAAGCATTGCCCGACAGTTTGACAATGAACCTGGTTCGCAATGGCGCGCATAGGCAAACCCAACAGGCAGGAGAACATCATGACGCCAGAACAGATCACCCTCGTCCAACAGAGCTTTGCCAAGGTCGCGCCGATTTCCGCGCAGGCCGCGGTGCTGTTCTACGATCGCCTGTTCGAGGTGGCGCCGTCCGTGCGCGCGATGTTTCCCGAGGACATGACCGAGCAGCGCAAGAAGCTGATGGGCATGCTCGCCGCCGTCGTCGGCGGTCTGTCGAACCTGGACTCGATTCTTCCCGCGGCCTCGGCGCTTGCGAAGCGTCACGTCGGCTACGGCGCCAAGGCCGAGCACTACCCGGTGGTCGGCGCGACCTTGCTGTGGACCCTGGAGAAGGGCCTCGGCGAAGCCTGGACGCCCGAACTGGCTACCGCCTGGACCGACGCCTACGGCGTATTGTCCGGCTACATGATTTCCGAGGCCTACGGCGCACAGCCGCAGGCCGCCGAATAGGAGATGCGTTGTGAGTGAACCGCTGGTCATCGTCGGTAACGGTATGGCGGCCGCGCGTCTGGTCGACGAGCTCGCCAAGACCTCGCTCGGCCGCTACGCGGTCGCCGTGATCGGCGAAGAGCCGCGGCTCGCTTACAACCGCGTTCTGCTCTCCTCCGTGCTGGCCGGCGAGACCGGCTCGCACGAGATCGAGCTCCGGCCCGCCGACTGGTGGCGCCATCGCGGCGTCACGGTGCGCTACGGCTATCGCGTCACCGAGATCGACACCGGCCGACGCGAGCTCAAGATCGAAGGCGAAGAGAGTATGGAATACTCCAAGCTCGTGCTCGCCGTCGGCTCGACGCCGCTGCGGCTCAACGTGCCCGGCGCCGACCTTTCCGGCGTGCACACCTTTCGCGACACCCGCGACGTCGATCTGCTGCTGACGCTCGCTGCCGCCAGGAAGCGCGTCGTCGTGGTCGGCGGCGGTCTGCTCGGACTCGAAGCGGCTTACGGCCTCGCCAAGGCCGGAGCGCCCGTGACGCTGCTGCACCTGATGGACCGGCTGATGGAGCGCCAGCTCGATGCCCCCGCCGCCGACCTGCTCAAGACACTGGTCGAGCGCAAGGGCATTCGCATCCTGCTCAATGCATCCACAGCCCGCATCCATGGCGAGGGTCATGTCGAAGCGGTCGAGCTTGCCGACGGCAGCCGCATCGAGGCCGATGCCGTGATCTTCGCCGCCGGCATCAGGCCCAACATTGCGCTGGCAAAGGACGCCGGCATCGCCGTCAATCGCGGCATCGTCGTCAACGATGAGATGCAGACGGCGTCACCAGATATCTACGCGCTCGGCGAATGCGCCGAGCATCGCGGCATCTGCTACGGCCTGGTCGAACCCGCCTACGAGCAGGCACGCGTGCTGGCGCGACACCTTGCCGGCCGTCCCGCGGCCTATCAGGGCAGCGTGGTCTCGACCAATCTGAAGGTGTCGGGCGTCAGCGTGTTCTCCGCCGGTGACTTCATGGGCGGGGAGGGCAGCGAGAGCCTCGTGCTGTCAGACCGCAGGCGCGGCACTTACAAGAAGCTCGTCATCGCCGCGGGCCGGCTCACCGGCGCTCTGCTGATCGGCGATACCGTCGATGCGCTCTGGTATCTCGAACTGATCCGCAATCGCGAAAAGGTGGCGGCCATCCGCGCCGACATGATATTCGGCCGCGCGCTCGCGCGTCCCTCCAAAGCGGCTTGATAGAGGCGGCTTGATATGACGGCGATCGATCCCACGCTCCGCGCCACCAAGACGACCTGTCCGTATTGCGGCGTAGGCTGCGGCGTGCTGGCGACGCCAGACGGCAAGGGCGGCGCGGCGATCGCGGGCGATCCCGATCATCCTGCCAATTTCGGCCGGCTGTGCTCCAAGGGCTCGGCGCTCGGCGAGACCGTCGGGCTCGAAAGCCGGCTGCTCTATCCGATGATCCGCTGCAAGGGCGTGCTCGAACGCGTCGCCTGGAGCGATGCGCTCGATCACGTCGCCCACCGCATGCAGCACATCGTCGCGCGCGACGGCGCTGACGCGGTCGCATTCTATCTCTCGGGCCAACTGCTGACCGAGGACTATTACGTCGCCAACAAGCTGATGAAGGGCTTTGTCGGCACGGCCAACGTCGACACCAATTCGCGGCTCTGCATGTCGTCCTCGGTCGCCGGTCACCGCCGCGCCTTCGGCGCCGACACCGTACCCGGCTGCTACGAGGATCTCGATCAGGCCGATCTGCTGGTGTTCGTCGGCTCGAATGCCGCCTGGTGCCATCCCGTGCTGTTCCAGCGCATGTTGAAGAACCGGCAGGAACGCGGCGCCCGCATGATCGTGATCGATCCGCGCCGCACCGACACCGCGACCGACGTCGATCTGTTCCTTGGCCTCAAGCCGGGCACCGACACGGCGTTGTTCTCCGGCCTGTTCGTTCACCTCGCCGACAATGGTGCCCTCGATCAGGACTACATCGCGCAAAACACCTCGGGCTTTGACGACGCGCTGGCGCGTGCACGTAGCATCGCCGGCAGCGTCACCGCGACCGCACTGGCGACGGGCCTCTCCGAGCAGGACGTTGCGACCTTCTTCAAGATGTTCCGTGACACGCCCCGCGTCGTCACGCTGTACTCGCAAGGTGTCAACCAATCGGCGCAGGGCACCGACAAGGTCAACGCGATCTTGAACTGCCATCTCGCAACGGGGCGCATCGGCAAGCCGGGTGCCTCGCCGTTCTCGCTCACCGGCCAGCCCAACGCGATGGGCGGCCGTGAGGTCGGCGGCCTCGCCAATCAGCTCGCTGCGCACATGAACTTCACGCCGCCGGACATCGATCGCGTGCGGCGGTTCTGGAAGGCGCCGCGCATCGCCACCCATGAAGGGTTGAAGGCGGTGCAGCTGTTCGAAGCCATCAACCGCGGCGAGGTCAAGGCGCTATGGGTGATGGGCACCAACCCCGCGGTCTCGCTGCCCGATGCCGACTTCGTGCGCGAGGCGCTGAAGAAGCTCGAGCTGTTCGTGGTCTCCGAGAACGTGCTCTCCAACGACACCGTCGAGGCCGGACCGCACGTGCTGCTGCCCGCGCTCGCCTGGGGCGAGAAGTCGGGCACCGTGACCAATTCCGAGCGCCGGATCTCGCGCCAGCGCTCGTTCCTGCCGGCGCCCGGCGAGGCGCGGCCGGACTGGTGGATCCTGAGCGAAACCGCAAAGCGCCTCGGCTTCGGCGACAGCTTTAATTACAAATCCGCAGCCGACATCTTTCGCGAGCACGCCGCGCTCTCCGCGTTCGAGAACGATGGCAGCCGCGACTTCGACATCGGCGCGCTGACTTCGCTGTCGGACGAGGCGTTTGACGCCTTGAAGCCCGTGCAGTGGCCCGCGCGCCAGGGCGAGGCGCCCGGCGAGCGCTTCTTCGCGGCCGGCGGGTTCTTCACCAATGACGGCAAGGGCCGCTTCGTCGCGCCGGAGGTGCCGGCGCTGCGTGGCGAGACCGGACCGTCGCGACCGCTGCGGCTCAACACCGGCCGCATCCGCGACCAGTGGCACACCATGACGCGCACGGGCCTCAGCCAGCGGCTCGGCGCGCATCTGCCCGAGCCGTTCGTCGAGATTCATCCCGATGACGCCAACAAATACAACGTCGTCCACGACGGCTATGCCCGCATCACCACCGACTACGGCCAGTGCACCCTCAAGGTCGTCGTCAGCGACCGGCAGCAGCGCGGCACGCTATTCGCGCCGATCCACTGGAGTGCGATGAACGCCTCGCACGGTCGCGTGGGGGCGCTGGTCGCACCGTTCACCGATCCGTTCTCGGGACAGCCGGAGTCCAAGGCGACACCGGCCGCGATCTCGCCCTATGAATACGTCTTCCGCGGCTTTGCGTTGTCGCGCAAGCAGCTGGAGCTGCCGCCGAACCTGATGTGGACCCGCGTCACTGTTGCCGGCGGCTTCGGCTATCTCTTCGCCGACAATGCGGATCTGTCGCGCTGGCCGGCCTGGCTCGAAGGCGTTGCCGGCGAGGACGTCGCCGACTATCGCGACTTCGGCGGCGGCGTTTATCGCGCAGCGTCGTTTGCGGGCGACCGCATCGAAACCTGCCTGTTCGTCGGCCCCGCGCATGACGCCGGCGACTGGGAGGTGGTGAAGAGCCTGTTCGTGGCCGACAATGTCACCGACGAGCAGCGGCGCATGCTGCTGTCCGGCAAGTCGAGCGAGGGCGCGGCTTCGACCGGCCCCGTCGTCTGCGCCTGCTTCGGCGTCGGCCGCGGCACCATCTGCGACACCATCGCCGCAGGCGCGCGCACAGCGGCCGAGATCGGCACAAAGCTCAAGGCCGGCACCAATTGCGGCTCCTGCATTCCTGAACTGAAGCGCCTGATCGCGACGACCGAGGTGGCTCCAGTAAAGCAGGCGAAGGTCGCGGGCGCCGCGGGGTAGGGGCGCTTTCTCGGTCGTCGCCGAATACTCCGCCGTCATCGCCCGGCTTGACCGGGCGATCCAGTACGCCGAGACGCCTGTGATCAAGCGGTAAGGCCACGGCGTACTGGATTCCCCGCTTGACGCCTACGCTAAAGCTTCGGCGCCCCTGGACCTCGACCCCGGCGAAGCCTTGGCGTAGCCGGGTCGCGGGGAATGACAGCGGGGGCGCGGCGCTACGCCTCAGCCCAATCGACGCACGCCCCATTGTGCCCTATGTTGCCGCGCTCTCCCCCATCAACAACGACAACAACAACAATGATGTACCTGGAAACGCCGCCGCGCCTGATCGAGACCAGGCTCTTTTCCGCCATGCCAGACAAATTCCGCCGCAAAGGCGAGCGGACGGATTGGGCCGATGCCAACCGGCCGGGCGTGCCGACGGACTCCTTCATCGAAGGGCCGTCGTTCGACAGGGATGGCAATCTCTACATCGTCGACATTCCGTTCGGCCGGATCTTCCGCATTGCGCCCGACGGCGAGTGGTCGTTGGCGATTGAATATGAAGGCTGGCCGAACGGGCTGAAAATCGCGGCCGACGGCCGCATCCTGGTCGCCGACTACAGGCACGGCATCATGGAGTTCGACGCCAACGCGGGGCACGTGGCGCCGGTGCTGACCTCGCGCAATTCGGAATCCTTCCGCGGCTGCAACGACCTGCATCTCGCGTCCAACGGCGATATCTATTTCACCGACCAGGGGCAGACCGGCCTGCATGACCCCAGCGGCCGTGTCTATCGCCTGACGCCAGGCGGCCGCCTGGATTGCCTGATCGACACCGGCATCAGTCCGAACGGTCTGGTGCTCGATCCAACCGAGACCGTGCTGTTCGTCGCGATGACGCGCGACAACGCGGTGTGGCGGTTGCCTTTCATGAAGGACGGCAGCGTGTCGAAGGTCGGCCGCTTCTGTTCGCTGTTCGGTACCAGCGGCCCCGATGGCTTGACCATGGATGCCAAGGGCCGTCTGTTCGTCGGCCACGCATCGCTCGGCCATGTCTTCGTGTTCGCGCCCAACGGCGAATTGATCGCGCGGGTGAAGTCGTGTGCCGGGCCGAACTGCACCAATGTCGCGATTGGTGGCGCGAACAAAGATCAGCTCTACATCACGGAATCTGCGACCGGTAGCGTACTGGTCGCTGACATCGGCGGATTGAACTCTTGAGCTCGATGGCGGTTGCCTGAGCGAACGAGTGGTATCGGAGCAAATATGAACACGAACCCCTTCGGCAAAACCGGCGCCAGCGTCTCTGTCATCGGGCAGGGCACCTGGTATCTCGACCACGGCGATCGCAAGCGCGCGATCGCGGCGCTTCAGCGCGGGCTCGATCTCGGCATGACCCACATCGACACTGCCGAGATGTATGGCGACGCCGAGCTCGTCATTGCCGATGCGATCGCGGGGCGACGCGACGAGGTGTTCCTCGTGTCAAAGGTGCTGCCGAGCAACGCCTCGCGCCGCGGAACCATCACCGCCTGTGAGCGCTCGCTGAAGCGGCTGAAGACGGATCGGCTCGACTGCTATCTGCTGCATTGGCGCGGCTCGTATCCGCTGGAGGACACTGTGGCCGCGTTCGAGGAACTGGTGAAGGCCGGCAAGATCAAATCCTGGGGTGTCTCCAATTTCGATGCCGATGATCTCGACGAGATGCTCGACGCTGCCGGCGAAGGCCGCATCGCCTGCAATCAGGTGCTCTATCATCTGAGGGAACGCGCGATCGAGCACGCGGTGATCCCGTGGTGCGAACAGCATGGTGTCGCCGTGGTCGCCTACTCGCCGTTCGGCCACGACGATTTCCCTGCGAGCAACAGCAAGGGCGGTGTAGTGCTGGCGCGCATCGCGGAGGCGCGTCGCGCAACGCCGCGCCAGATCGCGCTGAGCTTCCTCACCCGTGCGACTACGGTGTTCGCCATCCCGAAGGCGTCGTCCGCGGAACACGCCGGCGAAAATGCCGCGGCCGGCGATCTCGTGCTGACGAAAGACGAGATCGCGGCGCTCGATGCGGCGTTTCCGCGCGGTCCGAAGCCGCGCGGCCTGCCCATGCTGTAGTGCACAAACGCCCATTGTTAATGGAGTCTTGACGCGCGCGGACGTGAGCGCATATCGGCATCCTGTTTTCGGAAGTTGTGAAAGCGGCGCAATTATCGTTTTTTACGATCATTCCCGATTCGCATCTCCTAGGTTCCAGCCGTGACCCCGCCGCCCGCCGCAGCCGCAAGGCTCGACAGTATTCCCATGCTCATGCCGGAAAAGAAGCCGCAGGCGCGCCGCGCGCCGGCGCGCGTCGATCATCCCTTCAAGGGCATCGCGCTGGTGCTGCTGTCGACGATCTTTCTCGGCTGCTCCGATGTCACCGCGAAATATCTGTCGTCGAGCCTGCCGTCGATCGAGATCACCTGGATCCGCTTCGTAACGTTCGCGCTGATGTTCACGCCGGTAATGCTGCCGGGCTCGCCGCTTCATGCCATGCGCACCGAGCGCCTCGGCCTGCAGCTGATGCGCGGCGCGGCATTGCTCGGCTCTTCGCTGTTCTTCATCACCGGCCTGAGCTTCCTGCCGATCGCGGAAGCGTCCGCGACCGGGTTCGTCTCGCCACTGTTCGTCACCGCGCTCTCGATCGTGTTCCTGAGCGAGAAGGTGGGCATGCGCCGCTGGATCGCCACCGCGATCGGCTTGACGGGCGTGATGATCATCCTGCGCCCGGGCTCCAGCGCGTTTCACGCCGCCGCGTTCTTCCCGATCGTCTCGGCGTTCTGCTGGGCTGCGGCGCTGATCCTGACGCGCATGATGAGCGGGCGCGAAGCCGTCCTCACCACCATGGCCTATTCGGCGCTGACGGGCGTTGCGATCCTCTCCCTGATGGTACCATTCGTCTGGGTCACGCCGACCTGGACCGCGATCGGGCTTGGCATCGTGATCGGCGTCGCCTCCACCGTCGGCCAGTGGATCATCGTCCTGGCCTATCGCTACGGCGATGCCTCGGTGCTGGCGCCGTTCTCCTACACTCAGTTGCTCTGGGTCAGCATTCTCGGCTTCTTCCTGTTCGGCGAAGTGCCTGATGTCTGGACCGTCACCGGTGCAGCCTTCATCGTCGCCAGCGGCCTCTACATCGCCCATCGGGAGCGCATCCGTCGCGCCCAGCTCCTGATCATGGAAGAGCGTTCCCCGAACCCCTGACGCAAGTTCACGCGTCCGCTTCGTGCTATCAATGGCTCCAACAAGCCGGGAGGAGCCGAATGCGCGCTGCGATTTTCAGGAACGGTGAGATTGTCGTCGATCGGATGGCGGAGCCAAAGCCCGGCCCCGGCCAGGTGCTGGTCAAGACGCTCGCCTGCGGCATCTGCGGCTCTGACCTGCACGCGCGCCAGCACGCCCATCGCATGGTGGAGATGGCGCGAAAGAGCGGCCGCAAGCCGATGGACCTCGCCCGCGACGTCGTGTTCGGCCATGAGTTCTGCTGCGAGATCGTCGATTTCGGCCCGGGCACTGTGCGCAAGCTCAAGCCGGGCACGCGCGTGTGCTCGCTGCCGGCCCTCGTGACGCCGCAGGGCATCGAGGGCATCGGCTATTCCAACGAAAATATTGGCGGCTATGCCGAGGCGATGCTACTGAGCGAAGCGCTGCTGCTCGAGGTACCCAACGGTCTCGCGCCGGAGCATGCCGCGCTCACCGAACCGCTCGCGGTCGGTGTTCACGCCGTTGCCAAGGCCAATATCCGAGGCGGCGAAGTGCCGCTCGTGATCGGCTGCGGCCCGGTTGGGCTCGCGGTGATTGCGGCGCTGAAGCTCAAGGGCCTGCATCCGATCGTCGCGGCCGACTATTCGCCGGCGCGGCGCGCGCTTGCGGCAAAACTCGGCGCCGATATCGTCGTGGATCCAAGGGTGTCGCAGCCCTAGCGATCTGGGCCGAGCATGCGCAAATGTCGGACGCGGAAAAGGCGGCGCGCCCGCCGTTCCAGGCGATGCTGCCCGCGCTGAAGCCCGCGATCATCTTCGAATGCGTCGGCGTGCCTGGTCTGTTGCAGCAGGTGTTCGAAGGCGCGCCGCGCGATGCCAGGATCGTCGTGGTCGGCGTCTGCATGGAGACCGACAGGAGCGAGCCCATGCTCGGCATCATGAAGGAGCTCAACGTTCAGTACGTGCTCGGCTACACGCCGGACGAATTCGCAGCTTCGCTGCGCCTGATCGCGGAAGGGAAGGTGGATGCGGCTGCGATGGTGACGGCCGAGATCGGCATCGATGGCGTCGCAAAGGCTTTCGCCGATCTCGCCAATCCTGAAGCGCACACCAAGATCATCGTGCAGCCGTGGCGATGATGCCTCACACCGGTAGCGCGATCGAATATTTCACCTGGCTGAGCGCGAAGCTCGACTCGATCGAGGCGATGCCGTCGAGCCGGGTCAGCTTGGTCTTGAGGAAGGTCTCGTAGGAGGCGAGGTCGGCTGCGACGACGCGCAAAAGATAGTCGCGGTTGCCGGTCATCAGGTAGCATTCCAGCACCTCGTCCCATTTCGAGATCGCGCGCGCGAAGCGGTTGAGGTCCTCCTCCTTCTGCCGCGCCAGCTTGATCGAGATGAAGACGCTGACATGCAGCCCCAGCGCCTTCTGGTCGACGGTCGCGATGTAGCGCGAGATGACGCCGCGTTCCTCGAGCAGTTTGACCCGGCGATGGCAGGGCGACACCGACAGCCCGACCTTATCGGCCAGCTCCTGCATGGTCAGCCGGCTGTCGTTCTGGAGGTAGCTGAGGATTTTTCGGTCGATGGCGTCGAGGGCGGGCATTGGGATGAACCTGTCGTTTTTACCGATCGATTGGTAAGATATCCCAATATGGGCTGGTACTGCGCGAAAAATTGAGAAGTTTGGCGCTTCCGGCAGGGGTATCATCGGCACCTGTTTTCCGGGAGCATTGCCATGCCCGTTGATACCGCCCGCCTCGACACATTGACCGCGCTCGCCCGCAAGGCGCTGTGGCTGTCGTCATGGACCATCCATCACGCCAACCACGTCCGCGCGAACGCGGACGGCCTCAAGGTTGGGGGACATCAGGCCTCGTCGGCCTCGCTCGCAACCATCATGTCGGCGCTGTATTTCCACGTGCTGAAGCCCGAAGATCGCGTCGCGGTGAAGCCGCATGCGAGCCCGGTGTTCCACGCCATCCAGTATCTGTTCGGCCGGCAGAGCCGCGAGAAGCTGGAGAATTTTCGTGGCTTCAAGGGCGCGCAGTCCTATCCCTCGCGCACCAAGGACGTCGACGACGTCGATTTCTCCACGGGCTCGGTCGGCCTCGGCGTCGCGCAGACGCTGTTCGCCTCGCTGGTGCAGGACTACGTCAAGGCACATGGCTGGATGAAGGATCGCCGCGAAGGGCGGATGATTGCGCTGGTCGGCGACGCCGAGATGGACGAGGGCAACATCTTCGAGGCGCTGGCGGAAGGCTGGAAGCACGGCCTGCGCAACACCTGGTGGGTGGTCGACTACAACAGGCAGTCGCTGGACGCCGTCGTCCGCGAAGGCCTCTGGGAAAAGTTCGAGACCGTATTCCGCAATTTCGGCTGGGACGTGGTGATCGTGAAATACGGCCGCCTGATGCGCGAGGCCTTTGCCGAAGCTGGCGGCGAGGCGTTGAAGCGCTGGATCGACAATTGCCCGAACGCGCTCTACGCCGCCTTGTGTTTTCAGGGCGGCGCGGCGTTCCGCAAACATCTTCACGATGAGATCGGCGATCAGGGCCCCATCACCAAACTGATCGACAAGCGCAGCGACGACGAATTGCTGGCGCTGATGTCGAACCTCGGCGGCCATGATATGGCGAGCATGCTGGATGCGTTCGAATCCATCGATCACGATCGCCCGGTCTGCTTTATCGCCTACACCATCAAGGGCGTCGGCCTGCCGTTCCAGGGCCACAAGGACAACCACGCCGGCCTGATGACAGTCGCGCAGATGGAGAAATATCGCGACAGCCAGAACATCCGGCCCGGACACGAATGGGACAGATACGAGGGTCTCGCGCAAAGTCCTGCCGAGCTCGACGCCTTCCTCGCGGGCGTGCCGTTCAACCAGGACGGCCGCCGGCTCACCGCGCCTGTGATCGAGGTGCCGTCGCAGCTCGCCTTCAAGCCGGCGCCGCAGATGTCGACCCAGCAAGGTTTTGGGCTGGTGCTGAACGAGATCGCGCGCGGCGACAGCGAGCTTGCCAGGCGCATCGTGACGACGTCGCCTGACGTCACCGTCTCGACCAATCTCGGTCCGTGGGTGAACCGGCGCGGCCTGTTTGCGCGCGGCGAGAAGGCGGACTTATTCCGCAGCGAGAAAATTCCATCCACCTTCAACTGGGACTTCTCGCCCAAGGGCCAGCATCTCGAACTCGGCATCGCCGAGATGAACCTGTTCATCATGCTCTCGGCGCTCGGCCTGTCGCACCAGATCAACGGCGAGCGGTTGCTGCCGGTCGGCACGCTCTACGATCCCTTCATCGAGCGCGGTCTCGATGCGCTGAACTATGCATGCTACCAGGATGCCCGCTTCATGGTGGCGGCAACGCCGTCGGGCATCACGCTGGCACCCGAAGGCGGCGCGCACCAGTCGATCGCAACGCCTTTGATCGGCATGGCGCAGGACGGCCTCGCCTCGTTCGAGCCTGCCTTCGTCGACGAGCTCGCCGTGATCATGGGGTGGGGTTTCAACCACATGCAGCGCGATCCGGGCGAGGGCGGCTCGGTCTATTTGCGGCTCTCGACGCGCTCGATCGAGCAGGCGCAGCGGATCATGACGCCGGAGCTCGCGCAGGGCATCACCGACGGCGCCTATTGGCTGCGCAAGCCGGGCCCCAATGCCGAAGCCGTCATCGCCTATACCGGCGCAGTTGCGCCGGAAGCGATCGAAGCGACCGGCTTCATCGGCGAGAGCCGGCGCGACATCGGCCTGCTCGCGATCACGTCCGCAGATCGTCTGCATGCGGGGTGGACCGCCGCACGGAAATTGCGCCGGGATCGGCGCGGCGTGCAGCATCTCAGCCACATCGAAAAACTGCTCGCGCCGCTGCCGCGCGACTGCGGCATCGTGACCGTGATCGACGGACATCCGGCGGCGCTCGGCTGGCTCGGCAGCGTCCGCGGCCATCGCGTCGAGGCACTCGGCGTCGAGCAGTTCGGCCAGACCGGCACCATCGCCGACCTCTACCGCCACTACGGCATCGACGCCAACGCCATCATCGATGCGGCCGAAAGCCTCACCACCGGCGCGCCGGTGTTGCATCGGAAGATGGCTGTGTAGTTCGTCATCCCGGCCTAGCGCGCAATGGGCACTAGGCCGGGATGACATCGTGAGTGAGGCGAGACCTTGCCACCCCTCCGCCATCGGCTCATATAACCTCCGTCCGCCGCAATGCTGGCCCCGCATATGGCGGGTTCAATTGCCGGCGCTTTCGTGCAAGGATGCCTGCCGAAACGCCCCCAAGCCCCCAAGAAGAGGTTCACTATGGTCAATCGCATGCAGTTCTACATCGACGGCGCCTGGGTCGATCCCGCCGTCAAGAAGTCCACCGCCGTGGTCAATCCGGCGACGGAAGAGGCGATGTACGAGGTTGCGCTGGGCTCCAAGGCCGACGTTGATAAAGCCGTTGCCGCCGCCAAGCGCGCGTTCGTGACGTTCTCCCAGACCAGCCGTGACGAGCGCGTCGCGCTGCTCACCAAGGTCATCGAGATCTACAAGGGCCGCCTCAAGGAGATCGGTGCTGCCGTCTCCGACGAAATGGGTGCGCCGCTGCCGATGGCGGAGAAGCTGCAGGCCGGCGCTGGTCTCGGCCACCTCATGACCACGCTCGACGTGCTCAAGAACTATCATTTCGAGGAACCGGTCGGCACCGCCATGGTGCTGCGCGAGCCGGTCGGCGTGGTCGGCATGATCACGCCCTGGAACTGGCCGCTCAACCAGATCGCCTGCAAGGTCGCGCCCGCGCTTGCCGCCGGCTGCACCATGATCCTGAAGCCGTCGGAGTTCACCCCGACCTCGGCGCTGATCTTCGCGCAAATCCTGCATGAAGCCGGCGTGCCGAAGGGCGTATTCAATCTCGTCAACGGTCTCGGCCCCGAGGTCGGCGCCGCCATGAGCGAGCATCCCGATATCGACATGATCTCCTTCACCGGCTCGACCCGCGCCGGCATCGACGTGGCCAAGCGCGCCGCACCGACCGTGAAGCGCGTCAGCCAGGAACTCGGCGGCAAGTCGCCGAACGTCATTCTCGAAGGCGCCGACCTCACGAAGGCGGTGACCGGCGGCGTGATGCACATGTTCAACAACTCCGGCCAGTCCTGCAACGCGCCCTCGCGCATGATCGTGCCGGCCTCGAAGATGAAGGAAGTCGCCGCGATCGCGAAGGCGGTCGCCGACAAGACCAAGGCGGGCGATCCGCGCGCCGAAGGCACCACCATTGGTCCGGTGGTCAACCGCGGCCAGTGGGACAAGATCCAGGGCCTGATCAAGAAGGGCATCGATGAGGGCGCAACGCTCGTCGCCGGCGGCCCCGGCCTGCCCGAAGGCGTCAACAAGGGCTTCTATGTCCGTCCCACCATCTTTGCCGACGTCACCCCCGACATGACGATTGCGCGTGAAGAGATCTTCGGACCGGTGCTCACCATCATCGGCGCCAAGGACGAAGCCGAGGCCGTGCACATCGCCAACGACACGCCCTATGGGCTTGCCGGCTACGTCACGGGTGCTTCCGTCGAGGACGCCAAGCGCGTCGGCCGGCAGATCCGCGCCGGCAACGTCAATCTGCAGGGCGTGCCCAACGATCGCAGCGCACCGTTCGGCGGCTACAAGCAGTCCGGCAACGGCCGCGAGTGGGGCAAGTACGGCCTCGAGGACTTCCTAGAAGTGAAGGCAGTTGCGGGCTTCAACGCGGCGTAGGCTTTATCGCCTGAACCAACAAAACGCCGGAGCGGCCACCGCTCCGGCGTTTTTATTTTTTCGTAGCCCGCATGGAGCGAAGCGGAATGCGGGGACTGTCCCGGATTGCGCTTCGCTCCATCCGGGCTACGGACTCGCAACGACGGCGGCGAAACTATCCCCCGACCGCTCCTTGCGTGTTCACATACAACGCGTAGATCGACTGGCTCGCCGCCATGAACAGGCGGTTGCGCCTGACGCCGCCGAAGCAGAGGTTGGCGCAACGTTCGGGCAGTGCGATGCGGCCGATCATGACGCCGTCGGGGGCGAACACCACGACGCCGTCGAGCTCGGGATCGCCCATGCCCCAGCCGCACCAGAGATTGCCGTCGATGTCGCAGCGCATGCCGTCCGGCGTGCCCGGGCCTGCGTCGATGAAGACGCGCTTGTTCGAGATCGTGGTGCCATCCGCCGAGACGTCATAGGCGAGGATCTTGCGGTTCGGCACGCCGCGCGATTCCACCACATAAAGAATTTTCTCGTCCGGCGAGAAGCACAGCCCGTTCGGACCCAGCACGCCTTCGGCGACGATGGTCGCATTACCGGTTGTGGGATCGAGCCGGTAGACATTCGGATCAATGTCCGGCTCGGCCTTGTAGCCCTCGTAATTGCCTAGCAGGCCGAAGGTTGGATCGGTGAACCAGATCGAGCCGTCCGATTTAACAATGACATCGTTCGGTGAGTTTAACCGCTTGCCGTTGAATTGATCCATCAGCACGGTGATCTCGCCGTCATATTCGGTGCGGGTCACGCGGCGCCCACCATGCTCGCAGGTGACGAGCCGACCCTGGCGATCCCTGGTGTTGCCGTTGGCGAAATTGGAGGGCTTGCGGAACACCGAGACCGCGCCGGTCTCCTCTTCCCATTTGACGATGCGCTGGTTCGGAATGTCGCTGCACAGGAGATAGCGACCATCGCCGAACCACACCGGACCCTCGGCCCAGCGCAGGCCGGTCGTCAGCCGCTCCACCGCCGAGAGTTTTAGCCAGTATTTTTCGAAGCGGGGATCGAGTGCCTTTATCGCCGGATCGGGATAGTAGCTCGCCGGCCGCCAGCCTGGCCGCTCCTGGGGATGGGACGATGCCTCATTCATGTCGGTTCTCTCGTTTCGTTCCCTCTGGACAATCCTGCTATCATTAGAGACATGTGACCGCAAATTGGTTGCCAAAGGCGAGGAAAGACATGCCGCGTATCTTGATGACGGGAGCTTCGGGCGGGATCGGAACGCGTCTGCGGAAACTGCTGCCGCCGATCTATCCGGACCTGCTGCTCTCTGATATCCGCCCGCCGAAGGACCTCGGCGCGAACGAGGAATTCAAGGCGGCGGATCTCTCTGACCTGGCGCAGTGCGAGGCGATCTGCGAGGGCGTCGACGGCATCATCCATTTCGGCGGCTATTCGGTCGAAGGTCCCTGGAACGACATCCTCCAGGCCAACATCATCGGCGGCTACAATCTGTTCGAGGCTGCATATCGCAAGGGCGTCAAGCGCGTGGTGTTTGCCTCCTCGAACCATGCCGTCGGATTCTATCCGCGCCACCACAAGATCGGCACCGACGTGACCCCGCGCCCCGACGGCCGCTATGGCGTCAGCAAGGTGTTCGGCGAAGCGGTCGGGGCGCTCTATGCCGACAAGCACGGCTTGAAGGTGACTTGCCTTCGCATTGGCAATTTCGGCGACGTGCCCCTGGACCTTCGCCGGATCTCGATCTGGCTGAAGCCGGAAGATCTGGTGCAGCTCTGCCAGATCGGGCTCGAGCATCCCGACATTCATTTCGAGATCTTCTACGGCGTGTCCCTGAACGAGCGCGCCTGGTGGGACAACCACCGCGCCTACGAGTTCGGCTACCGTCCGACGGGGCGCTCCGAGGACCACGTGGCACATGCGATGGCCGAGCAGGCCAAGCTGAAGCCAGATCCGGTCGGCGATCACTATCAGGGCGGCGCGTTCTGCAGCAACGAGTTCGACGGCGACACAAGTCGCATCATCGATTGGAATAAGCGGTAGGAGCGCATTCGCAAATCCAGGGCGTCGGAAACGACGCCCTAGACAACGCGTTTGCCGGCCTGGGCCGCGATGGGCCGCTGCACAAAGTACATCAGGATCAGGGAAATCACGGCCGTCGTCACGACGACGTATCCCAGCCGGTCGAAGTGCCGGAGCGTACCGTCGGGATCCTGCGCGATCAGCGCGGCGGCGAGCACGGAGCCGAGCCCGCCGGAGAGCTGCTGCAGCGACGCGCCGACCGCGCTGAAGGAGCCGCGTTGCGCCGGCTCGGGGATTGCGGAAATCAGCGCCTGCGACGGAATCATGCGGGAGAAGATGCCGACGAACATCAGGACGTTGACCAGGATCGCGACCGTCAGGCTCACCTCGCCGAGATGGGTGTAGATCAGCACCATGACGATGGACATCGCGCTGCCGAAGACGAAGGTCGGGTATTTGCCGAAGGCATCGCTCGCGCGTCCCACCAGCGGGCCGATGACAATGCTGAACAGGCCGGAGACGAGATAGATCGTCGGCAGATGCACGATGTCGATGCCGAGATTGTGCACGGTGTAGGCGCTGCCGAACGGCATCAGCATGTAGCCGCCGGTCGCCAGCAGGGTCGTCACCGAGAACGCCATCCAATAACGCGGCTGAGAGACCGTTGCGATCAGATGCCGGAACGGGTTTCGATCCTGCTTCAGCCCGAGATGGCCGTTCACCGGCTTCATCAGGAGCATCACGGCGATCATCCCGATCACCGACAGGCCGACCAGCGCGCCGAACGCGACGTGCCAGTTCCACTGGTTGGCGAGGAAAAGGCCGGCTGGGATGCCCAGCACCTGGCTTGCAGCGAAGGCGGTTTGCACGAAACCCATGACGCGGCCGCGCAATTGCAGCGTGAACAGATCGGTGACGATGGCGAGCACGACCGAGCCGATCACGCCGCCGAACAGGCCGGTCACGATCCGCCCCAGCAGCAACAGATGATAGTTGGGCGCGATCGCGCACAGCGCCGTGCCGAGGGTGAAGCCGGCGTAGAAGAACAACAGCAGCCGTTTGCGGTCGAACCGGTCGGCGAAGCCGGCCGCCAGGATGCCGGAAATTCCCGCGCTGAACGCATAGGCCGAGACCGCCACGCCGAACTGAGCGGCCGAAATATCGAGCGCCGGCATCATGATGGCGCCGAGCGGCGACATGATCATGAAATCGATGATGATCGTGAACTGGACCAGCGCCAGCAGCGCAACGAGGATCGTCTGGTAGCACGTAAAACCGCGGGATCGCTCCTGCGACTCGACGATCGGCTCGGTCAGGGTTTGTTCGGTCATGGCATTTCATTCGGGAGGGAATACGGGGAAGAACGTGCGATTCGCGGCTGGACGCCGGTCCTATCTATTTCCGACGGCGCGCTATTTCGATGGGTTGACAAAAGGTTTTGATGTCCATCACGACGCGGTGCCCCGGTTCATTGAGGACGAGCGCATGCGGGGGCCGAGCTTTGGCTTGGCCGCCCTGCCCATTGATCCAGGTCAACCTTGCCTTCGGCATTTGGTTCTCGATCTGCGCGATCGCATTTCGGCAGCCGGTGCCGCGATCACGGTTCGATTGCGGCGGCGAGAGTCAGAACAATGAAAATCAAATTGCCAGCCGTCGTACTGCTCGCGCTGATCATGTCGGCCCCGGCGCGAGCCGCGATGCTCAGCGACGCCGAGGCGACGTTTCTCGACCAGCTCGTCACCGCGTCCGCGGTGCTCGAACAACGATGCGTCGGCTACGAGGTCAATGGTGCCGGCAGTGTCCAGCTCGGCGCCCGACTTCTCGGCAGCACGGATGCCGCGATGGCGATGATCGACGCCTATGCGGCAGCCATCAAGGCCCGCGACGGCGAAAACTACGATGCCGGTAAATTCCGCATCGAGGTGTCCGACGCGGCCGCCAAAACGTTCAGGCGCATCCGAGCGCAGTTGATCAACGACCCGAAAGCGGCCTGCGCCGACTATGGTGATACCAGCGTGGAGCGCGGCCTGCTAAGACGGTACTGAACCTGCGACTTGGCTTGCCATGGCCTAACGGGCGCACGCGCTAGCGCTCGGCCTCACCCGCAATCCGCGCCAGATAATCCTTCTTGCTGAACTGCATATGATCGACGCAGAGCTGGGCCAGCGCCCAGCTGTCGCGGCCTTTCAACAGCTCGATCATCAGCTCGTGCTGGCGCCGTGATTGCGCGAGGCCGTCTCGGTCGGCGAGATTCTTGGCACGCATCGGCAGCGTCAGGTTCATGTAGTCCTGCAGCGAGCGCACCAGATATGGATTGCCGCAGGCCGTGAACAGCGCGAGGTGGAAGGCGTCATTGGCTTCATGGATGCCGCGCAGATCCCGCACCTCTGCCTTCGCGCAATATTGCCGCTGCAATGCAGAGAGCTCGTCGATCAGGCCTTGCGGTGCGGGCAGGGGGATCATCAGCGCCGCCTGCCGGGTCAGCATCTCCCGGACCTCGTAGATCTGCCGGACCTCTTCGGCCGAGTAGAACCGCACGGTGGCGCCGACATTCTTCTCGCGGCGGACGATGCCGCGGCGCTGCGCATCCACCAGCGCCTGGCGCACGAAGTGCCGCGAGGTGCCGTAAGCCGACATCAGCGCGTCCTCGGTCAGACGCGCGCCGGGCGCGAGGCGGCCGAAGATGATGTCCTCCTCGAGCCGCGCGACGATGTCGTCCGGATCGTCGCGCCGGACCATCGTGGCATCTGCGGTGTGAGTGTCGGACATGCCCTCGGCCTCCCGGCGCTCGGCCGGTCCGTCCTGTGGAGCAGGGAAGGCTTGGATTGTCAATAATCTGGTCATCACCGGGGCGTCGACGGCCAAAATAGCAGGTTTGACGTCTGTCTTATTGACAATCAAGGGGCAGGCTGTACGACAATGACCCGGTAATGGGAGCGGTATGATGACGAGTGGGTTGCGCAAAGGGCTGACAAGCTATGGCGATGCCGGCTTCTCGCTGTTCCTGCGCAAGGCGTTCATCAAGGCCATGGGCTATTCCGACGACGCGCTGGAGCGCCCGATCGTCGGCATCACCAACACCTATAGCGACTACAATCCCTGCCACGGCAACGTCCCGCAGATCATCGAGGCCGCCAAGCGCGGCGTGATGCTGTCGGGCGCGATGCCGTTCGTGTTCCCGACTATCTCGATCGCCGAGAGCTTTGCGCATCCGACCTCGATGTATCTGCGCAATCTGATGGCGATGGACACCGAGGAGATGATCCGCGCCCAGCCGATGGATTCGGTGATCGTCATCGGCGGCTGCGACAAGACACTGCCGGCGCAGGTGATGGCCGCAATCAGCGCCGATCTGCCGACGGTGGTCATTCCCGTTGGCCCCATGGTGGTTGGTCATCACAAGGGCGAGGTGCTGGGCGCTTGCACCGATTGCCGCCGTCTCTGGGGCAAGTATCGCGCCGGCGAAATGGATGACATTGAGATCGAGGCGGTCAACGGCCGTCTCGCGCCGTCGGTTGGCACCTGCATGGTGATGGGCACGGCCTCCACCATGGCCTGCATGATCGAGGCCATGGGTCTGTCGCTGCCGATGAGCGCGACGATCCCCGCGCCGCATGCGGAGCGCTTTCGGCTCGCCGAAGCGAGCGGCAGGGTGGCCGCCGAGATGGCCAAGACCAAGGGTCCGAAGCCGAGCGAGGTGCTGACGCCTGCATCTTTTAGGAATGCCCAAGTCGTGCTCCAGGCGATCGGCGGCTCGACCAACGGCCTGATTCATTTGACCGCGATGGCACATCGCTCGCCGCACCGGCTCGACCTCGGCGTGTTCGACCAGATCGGCCGCGAGGTGCCGGTGCTGATCGATCTCAAGCCGTCCGGCGAGCATTACATGGAGCATTTCCATCACGCCGGCGGCGTGCCGAAACTGCTGGCGCAGCTTGGTGACCTCGTCGATCTCGACGCGAAGACCATCACGGGCGAGAGCCTGCGCGATGTCGCCGCCAACGCGGAACACGTACCCGGCCAGGACGTGATCCGCGCGCGCGACAATCCGATCAAGAAGGAAGGCGGCCTCGCCGTCCTGCACGGTAACCTCGCCCCGCGCGGCGCGGTGATCAAGCAGTCAGCTGCAAGCCCAAAACTGTTGCAGCACACCGGACGTGCCGTGGTGTTCGAATCCGTCGAGGATATGACGCTGCGGGTTGACGATCCCGATCTCGACGTCACCGCCGATGATGTGCTGGTGCTGCGCAATGCCGGGCCCAAGGGCGCGCCCGGCATGCCCGAGGCGGGCTATCTGCCGATCCCGAAGAAGCTCGCGCGTGGCGGCACCAAGGACATGGTGCGCATTTCCGACGCGCGTATGAGCGGCACCGCGTTCGGCACCATCGTGCTGCACATCACGCCGGAATCCGCCGTCGGCGGGCCGCTGGCGCTGGTGAAGAACGGCGACATGATTCGGCTCGACGTCGCCAAGCGCAGCATCGAGCTGCTGGTCGATGCGGCCGAGCTGGAACGGCGCCATGCCTTATTGAAGCCGGCAGCCGCTCCCGACGAGGCGCGGCGCGGCTATGCCTGGCTGTTCAACGAGACCATCATGCAGGCCGACGAGGGCTGCGATTTCGATTTTATGCAGAGAACTGGGAAGAAGACGGATAAGGGGTGACCAACCACCCGAACGAACGCTTAGACCGCTAAAGCGGCGAGCGATAAAACAGGGGGAAACGATGATTGCACGATCCATGCTTGGGCTGGCGGCAACGGCCGCTGTTCTCTTCGTAACGAGCGCGTCGGCACAGGAGGTGAAGCATTATCGCTTCGCCTATGACCAGCCGCGCAACACCGGCTATTCGATCGCGGGCGACCTCTTTGCCGACAAGCTCAAGGAATTGAGCAAAGGCACCATGATCATCGACCAGTATCCGGGCGCGCAGCTCGGGCAGGAGCCGCAGGTGCTCCAGCTCGTGAAAGCGGGCGACGTCGAATTTGCGATCATCTCCTCGGCGAACACCGCGACGATCTCGCCGCAAGCGGGCGTGATGTCGTTGCACTTCCTCTTCCGCGACGAGAACCACGTGGTCAAGGGCCTGGCCGATCCAAAAGTGTTCGCGGCGCTCAAGACCATGATCGACGAGACCACGCAGGGTTTGCATGTGATCGCGACCGGTTCGCAGGGCGTGCGCCACATGTACTCCAAGAAGGAGATCCATAACGTCGGTGACATCAAGGGCCTGAAGATCCGGGTGCAGGCGACCGCGACCGAGGACACCATGTTCCCGGCCTATGGCGCCCAGACCGTGCACATGCCGTTCGGCAGCGTCTACACGAGCCTGCAGACCGGTGTCGTCGACGTCGCCGAAAACAGCATCAACGTCTATCTCGTCAACAAGCACTACGAGGTCGCGCCGGTCCTGAACATCACCGAGCACGAAGCCAACAACGCGCTGGTGTTCATCTCCGACAAGCTCTGGCAGAGCCTGTCGGCGGAGCAGAAGGGCTGGGTGCAGGCGGCGGGGAACGAGGTCAGCTCCAAGGAGCCGCAGAAGGCCTTCGACCTCGAACGCACCGCGGCGGAGAAGCTCAAGAAGATGGGCGTGAAGATCGTCGACAACGTCGACAAGAAGAGCTTCACGGCGGTCGCCGATCCCTATCTCGACAAGCTCGCCAAGGAGCTCGGCCCGCACGCCGAGAAGATCAAGGATTTGATCCGCTCGATCAATTGACGTGATGCCGAAAGACGGTGCGCTCCCTCTCTCGCCTGCGGGAGAGGGTAGGGGAGAGGGTGTCTCCGCGGAGAGACTCCCGATGAGGAGAGAGCCCTCACCCGGCGCTTCGCGCCGACCTCTCCCGCAAGCGGGAGAGGTTCAGAAAACCCGCAGCCGGGAGCAACAATGCCCATCGCCGAAAAACTGCTGGTGCAACGCCAACGCCACCTCAAATGGCGCGGGCTCGACTGGCTCGAGCTCGCGCTGATGATCCTCTGCGGCGTGCTCTGCTTCGGCTTCTCGCTGTCGGTGACCGCCGACATCGTCACCCGCACCATCGGCCATCCCTGGCTCTGGCTCCAGGAAGTGACCTCGACATTGTTCATCTACGCCATCTTCGTCGGCACAGCGGCTGCGACGCGGCGCAACGACCACCTCTATCTCACCGCGATCTCCGAGGCGATGCACGGCACGCCGCGTCTGATCGTCGAGATCATCATCCGGATCGTGGTGCTTGGCGTCGCCTTCTGCCTGATCGTGTACGGCTATCAGAACTATCTTCGCGGCTTCGGCAGTTTTCGCCTGCCGTCGGGCACGCCGATCGCCTCGCTCTACGCGATCATTCCGCTGTCGGGCGTGCTGATCGGCCTGTTCACCATCGAGCAGCTCGTCAACGGCGTGCGCAACGGCTTTGACCACCCCGAGCCGCCCGAAGAGGATGACGGGGCGCCTGTCATCACCGACGCGCAGATGAGGGCGCAGCCGTGAGCGCACCCATCGTTCTGGCGTTGATGACGGTCTGCTTCCTGTCCTTCGGCTATCTCGGCGTGCCCGTGCCGTTCTCGCTGATGGCCGGCGTCTTCATCGGCGCGCTGCTGTCGGACGTCTCGCTCGCCGCGATCATCCAGAAGATCTTCGACGGCGTCGATTCCGAGGCACTACTGGCGATCCCCTTCTTCCTGCTGGTCGGCGAGCTCATGAGCTCGGCCAATGTGGTGGTCCGGATAGCCAACCTCTCTGTGTCACTGGTCGGGCATATCAGGGGCGGACTGTCCCAGGTCGTGGTCGTCTTCAGCATGTTCTTCTCGGAAATGTCGGGCTCGACCACCGCCGACGTCGCCGTGATGAGCCGCGCGCTGGGCGGCCCGATGAAGCGCGAGGGCTACGAGCCCGCCTTCATCGCCGCGATCATCGCATCCGCATCGACGATTGCGGCGCTGGTGCCGCCGAGCATCACGGCCGTGGTCTATGGCGCCGTCGGCAACGTCTCGATCGCCGGCCTGTTCATGGCAGGCGTCGTGCCGGGCCTGATGATCGGCTTCGGGTTGATGATCTATTGCTATTTCTTCGGCCCGTCCGGCCTGCGCAAGCCGCGCGCGCCGCTGCGGCAGGTGGTGTTCGCGGCCGGCGATGCGGCGCTACCGCTGATGATTCCCGTGATCCTGCTCGGCGGCATTCTGACCGGCTGGTTCACGCCGACGGAAGCCGGCGTCGTTGCGGTGGTCTGGATTGTCGCGGTCGTGATCCCCGCGCTCAACCGCGGCCATATCAGGAAGATTCCGTACGATTTCTGCCTTGCGGGCCTGATCTTCTCGCTGCCGCTGATCACGATCGGCGCCGCCAATGCGTTCGGCTGGATGCTCGCCTATTTGCGCGGTGCAAGCTACATCGCCGAAGTCATCACCTCGATCGCCGGCAACGATCCGCATTTGATCATGCTGCTGATGGTGCTGCTGTTCACGATCGTCGGCGATTTCATCGAGCCGGTGCCGACCATCATCATCTTCATGCCGCTCGTCAACACGCTGACGGAGGCCGGCGACATCAACGCCGTGCATATGGGCGTGGTGCTGATCGCCACGCTCGCCTTCGGCCTGATCACGCCGCCGTATGGCCTGGTGCTGCTGATGGCCTCGAAATTCGTCGGCGTCAGTTTCGCAAAGGCGCTACGCGCCGCGTTGCCGATCTATCTGGTGTTCCTCGGGACGATCGCGTTTGCGATCTACTTCCCGAGTGTGGTGCTGTGGCTGCCGCAGAAAGTGCTGCCGGAATCGGTCGGATGCTTCAAGTCGCCGGCGGGGACGGGTTATATCTGTCCGCGGTAGCGAATTGCTCGACGCGCCATTGTCCGGCTTCGTGCAGATAGCGGAACGGCGTCCCGTGGCTGTTCTTGAAGTAATTGCCGCAAAGCTCCTTCGCCACGCCCTGCATCACCGCGTCATGGCAAACGAACAGCAGATCGTCGCCGGGATGACGGTCGAGCCATGCCGAGACGCAAGCCAGCGACCGCTCGGCCATGGCCTCCCACCTCTCGCCATCGGCGGGCAGGATCGAGACAAGGCCTGTCGCTGATGTGACGCCGTGCTTGATCATGAGGTCGCCGACGGGGAGGCCTTCGAAGCTGCCGAAATCGAGCTCGATGATGCCGGCGTCGATCGTGAGCGGCACCGCGATCGCGTCTGCGATGATCTCGGCCGTTCGCGCCGCGCGCAGCAGCGGGCTTGCGATGATGCGACTGATGCCGGCACCGCGCAACATGCTCGCTGCCTGGTGCGCCTGCCGCAGACCGTCCTCGTTCAGCGGATTGTCGGTCCGGCCCTGGAACAGCCCTTTGCGATTCCAGTCGGTCGCGCCATGACGAAGGCCGTAGAAACTGCGGGCGGGTGTCACTTCGACTTGCTCGTGAATTTCTTCACGGCGGCGCGAAACTCCTCCGTGTTCATCGCCATGATGATCTTGTGCTCCTCGGCGTCGAGCTGCTGCTTCACTGGCGTCGTGGCGGCCTGGTAGACTAGCGATTTGGTGCCCGCGATCGCGGTCGGCGGGTTCTGTGCGAGCCGCTCGGCGAGGGTTCGCGTTGCCGCCTTCAGCTCGGCGGCGGGAACGAGCTTCGCAACGAGGCCCCATTCATGGGCCTGCTGCGCGGTGAAATTGTCCTCGGCCAGGAAAATCTGGAGCGCGCGGCGGGAGCCGACCGTGTTGACGATGCCGACCGTGGAGCCGCCGTCCGGCGACACGCCGATCTTGGCATAGGCCGGCGTGAATTTGGCATCCTCCGCGGCGATGCAGAGATCGGTGACGAAGGCGAGGCCCATGCCGGCGCCGGCCGCCGAGCCGTGCACGCTCGACAGCGAGACCTTCGGCATGCGCCGGATGATCTCGATGAAGGCATGATAGTGCTTCAATAGCTCGCCGACGACAGGCGTCACCGTATTGGCCTCGGCCGCGGCACCGATCGTCTGCAGATCGCCGCCGGCCGAGAAGGCGCGGCCTTCGCCCTCAATCACCAAAACCTTGATGCCATCCTCGCCCTCGATGTAAGCCGCAAGCTGTTCGAGTTTTTGTGCAATCGCCAGATTGATCGAATTGAACGACGCGGGCCGGTTGAGCGTGATGGTCGCGATCGGGCCATCGATCCGCAACAAGGCGGGATCGTCGGGCTGAGAGATGGGAGCTGGCATCTTGGAATCCCCGGCATGAGATCGTTCGTGCGACTAAATCGCAGAAGGCGAGGGGTGACAATCCCCGCCAGCCGCCCTTGCGCAAGCCGGAACGATAGGTTCAAATGGGCCTGCCTTCGTCAGGGACGGACACGAGCGCCGGCTCCTCCTGGGCAAGCAAGCCAAAATCAGCGAGAGAGGAGACGACATGGGTGACGCTCGTGTCTTGCGGAAATGGGCTGTCCAATGACCGATGGCCCGGTGATCATTGTCGGTGCCGGCCATGGCGGCTACCAGGTCGCGGCATCCCTGCGCCAGGCGGGCTTTTCCGCTGCTATCTGCCTGATCAACGACGAGGCGCATCTGCCCTATCAGCGGCCGCCGCTGTCCAAGGCCTATATCAAGGGCGTGGCCGGGCCGGAGAGCCTGATGTTCCGGCCGGAGAAATTCTACCAGGACCAGACCATCGAGCTGGTCGCGGGCCGCGCCGTGTCGATCGACCGCGCGGGGCGCAAGGTGCTGCTCGCCTCGGGCGAAACGCTGCCCTACGGCCACCTCGTGCTGGCGACCGGCGCCCGCAACCGGCTGCTCGATCTGCCCAATGCCAACCTTCCGGACGTGAAATATCTGCGCATCCTCGACGACAGCGAGGCGCTGCGGCAGATCATGCCGTCGAAGACGCGGATCGTGGTGATCGGCGCGGGCTTTATCGGCCTCGAATTCGCGGCCACCGCGCGGATCAAGGGGCTAGAGGTCGACGTGCTCGAGCTCGCGCCCCGCGTAATGGCGCGCGCGGTGACGGCGGAGGTCTCGGAGTATTTTCAGGCGCGGCATCGCGAGGCCGGCATCCGCATTCACCTCGGCGTGCAGGCAACGTCCATCGAGGCGGAGGACGGCAAGGTCACCGGCGTCTCCTTGAGTGACGGAAGGCATTTGCCGGCGGATCTCGTTGTGGTCGGCGTCGGCGTGCTGCCGAACATCGAGCTTGCGGCGGAGGCGGGGCTGCCGGTCGCGGCCGGTATCATTGTCGACGAATATCTCGCGACGGCCGATCCCGATATCTCGGCGATCGGCGATTGCGCGCTGTTCAACAGCCCGCGCTTCGGCGGATCGCAGCGGCTGGAATCGGTGCAGAATGCCACTGATCAGGCGCGCTGCCTCGCGGCGCGGCTGACTGGCGACCGTAAGGCCTATGACAGCCATCCCTGGTTCTGGAGCGACCAGGGCGATGACAAGCTCCAGATCGCTGGCCTCACCACCGGCTACGACCGCGTCGTGCTGCGCGGCGATCCCGCCAGGAAGGCGTTCTCGGCGTTCTGCTACAAGGGGGACAGTCTGCTCGGCATCGAATCGATCAACCGTGCCGGCGACCACATGTTCGGCCGCCGCCTGTTCGGCCTGGATCGCTCGATCACGCCGGAGCAGGCCGCCGACGAAAGTTTTGACCTGAAGGGCGCGCTGGCGTGAGCTCTTCTCCCTCGCCCCGCTTGCGGGGCGAGGTGAAGGAAGCGCGCGGTCTACACCACCGCGCCGACTTCCGCGGCTGTCGGCATCGACGGCCCCGCGCCCATGCGCTGCACGGAGATCGAGGCGGCGGCATTGGCGAAGGCGAGTGCCGCGCGCAAGTCGACGCCGTCGGCAAGTTGCGCCGCGAGTGCTCCCACAAAACAATCGCCTGCGCCTGTGGTGTCGATCGCCTTCACCACGCGGCCGGACACCGAAATCTCCTCGCGCCCGGCGAGCGCGAGCACGCCACGCTTGCCGAGCGTGACGCAGATGGTCTGGTCCTCGCGCGCCTGAAGTTTTCGCGCGACGTCGAGGATCCGCGCGGCCTCGTCACTGTCGGACAACTCCACGCCGGCGAGGAGGCCGAGCTCGGTCTCGTTCAGCACGAGGATGTCGACCAGCGCGAGCAATTCGCTCGACATGGTTTGTGCCGGGGCCGGAT
The DNA here is from genome assembly GCF_055811695.1 of Bradyrhizobium sp. MI1.3. Classification (NCBI taxonomy): domain Bacteria; kingdom Pseudomonadati; phylum Pseudomonadota; class Alphaproteobacteria; order Hyphomicrobiales; family Nitrobacteraceae; genus Bradyrhizobium; species Bradyrhizobium sp. MI1.3. The sequence continues at coordinate 103,742 of NZ_JBVVPQ010000026.1, forward strand.
TGAGCAGCGTCGTGGCGCCGGTGTCGCGAGCCCGTTGAAAGAACGCGGCAATCGTCGGCAGCGGGATCTCGAATTGACTGACCGCGACATCGCCCTTTGCCAGCGGGACGCCCGCGACGTCATCGACGCCGACGAGCGCATTGCTGCCGGGAATGACGACGATGGTGTTGTCGGCCTCCGCCACCGTGATGATGGCGGTGCCGGTGTGCGCTTCGGCCGTCTCGCGGATCGCGCCGAGATCGATGCCTTGCGCGCCGAGGAACGTCCTCAGCTCACCGCCGAACGAATCCTTGCCGAGCCGGCCGATCAGCGTGGTCCGCGCGCCAAGCCGCGACGCCGCCACCGCCTGGTTGGCGCCCTTGCCACCCGGAAAATACAACACCTGCTTGCCGGCGACGGTCTCGCCGACCCGGGGATGGCGATCGGCCGTCGCCACCACATCCATGTTGATGCTGCCGGCGACGAAGACGCGCCCCATAAGAAACCTCAGATGAGAGACCTCGGCGAACGCTAGACCCTGACCTCGAACTCGTGCCTGACCTTGGCGATGTCGACAAGCGTCGGTAGGCCGGCTTCGTTGCCAAGGCGTTGGATCTTGAAGGTCGAGGCTGCCCGGGCAAAATCGAAATGCTCGCGCCAGCTTTTGCCGGGATGGGCGAGATAAGAATAGACATAGGCGCCGTGAAAGACGTCGCCGGCGCCGTTGGTGTCGATCACGCGCTCGCGCGGAATCGGCATCGCCGGCATCACCTGCACCGTTCCAGTCTCGTCGTACCAGAGCAGGCCCTTCTCGCCCATGGTGATGCCGCCGATCTTGCAGCCGCGGCTCTTGAGATAGTCCAGCATCTTCTCCGGCGTCAGGTCCATCTGCTCGCACAGGCGCTCGGCGACGATCGCGACGTCGATGAATTCCAATAGCTCATGCGTGTTGGTGCGAAGGCCGCCACCGTCGAGCGAGGTCAGAATGCCGGCCTCGCGGCAGACTTTTGCGTAGTGGATCGCGGCATCGGGCTGATGGCCGTCGACATGCAGCGCGCGGCAGCCGCCGAGATTGAGCATCGGGAACGGATGGATGTGGTCGTCGTCGCGGCAGCGGACGATGGCGCGCTTGCCGTCCTTTGGCATGATGAAGGACAGCGAGGACTGGTTGACCTTCCGCCCATGCAGCGAGATCGCGTATTTCGCGCACATGTCCATGAACATGCGGCCGAGCCAGTCATTGGCCGCGGTCGCGATCAGATCGGGCACGATGCCGAGCTTGGCGCAGCAGAACGCCGCGGTCACCGCATTGCCGCCGAAGGAAACCGCGTAGTCGGAGGCCACGTGCTTCTCGTCGCCGGTCGGCATGTGGTCGGTGATGAAGACGACGTCGATATAGGTCTGTCCGATGAAGAGAGCCTGCATTGCTTGTCCGTGATGCGCTTTGTGGTCCCGGCCGGCGCGCTTACTGTAACACCGGTTCCGCCGCGGGACCGCTGAAATTATTCGCAAAACCGCCGCCCGGAGTGCTTGAGGTCGGCATGCGGCCGGAATACGACCATCACCGGACAATGCCAAGCCCGGACAAACGCCGTCTCTCGGTCCACGGTTCCGGGCCGTTCAACAGGGGGTAGCATGATCACCGGCCTCGATCACGTCGTCGCACTGGTCAGGGATATCGGTGCGGCCAGGGCGGCCTATCAGACGCTGCTCGGGCGCGCGCCGGCCTGGCAGAATTCGGGCGAGGGCGCAGATCGGGTGCTGTTCACTCTCGCCAACATGACGATCGAATTGATGGCGCCGAACGGCTTCAGCGTGACCGCCGACCGCATGCGCGCGTTGCTCGGCGACCAGGAAGGCGTGCTCGCCAGCCTGTGCTTTCGTGTCGCGGACATGAGCAAAATGCACCGGCGGCTGGAGCGGGTGGCGCTCAAGCCGGATCCGGTTGCCGAGGTCGAAAGCAGCGACGCGGAGAGCGGCGCGGCCCTGCACTGGAAGCGGACGCGCGCCGCCACGGAGCTCACGCGCGGCGTGCGCATGTTCTTCCTCGAACTGGCCGATGAGCGTCCGCTTTCGCCGGCGACCGATATCGGGCCGATCGATGCGCTCGACCACGTCGTGATCACGACCGAGGATTCCGATGGCGCCGCCGCGCTTTATGGCGCGCGGCTCGGGCTCGATCTGGCGCTCGACCGCTCGCACCAGGATTGGGGCCAGCTGATGTTCTTCCGCTGCGGCGATCTCGTGGTCGAGCTGGTGCGCCGCCCCGTCGCGGGCGGCGATCCCCTGCATGACCGCCTCTGGGGCCTGAGCTGGCGGGTGACCGACATCGACGCCACGCGCGCCCGCCTGATTGCCGCCGGCCTCGACGTCAGCGACGTGCGCAACGGCCGCAAGCCGGGCACGCGGGTGATGACGGTGCGGACCGGCACCTGCGGCATCCAGACGGTCCTGCTGGAGCGCTCGTCGAAGCCGGTGGAGTGAGGGGCCTAACGCTCGGTCGTGCCCCGGACGCAGCGCAGCGCTTCTTCAGCGGTGCGCTGCAGAGCCGGGGCCCATATCAATGAGAGGTCGCCG